>NZ_DAOSET010000001.1:0-21834 GCF_035363275.1 Methanoculleus sp.
CAAGGATGTCCTTGCGGACTATCTCTAATCTCTTTTTCTCTGTGGCGGTTCTTGAGGGTGCCGTCTGGTTGGCCCTGTTGTTGGGGTCGTGAGGCTGGTGGTCGGTGAAGATCCCCGGTGTGATGACGAAGGGTGGGGCCCTGGGGTTTGAGCACCGCTACTCAAGTTGCAGTTATTGGGATGCCCAAATCGAGGGAAAAGCCCGGTACAGTGGACCGTGGGAGCTCCTGCCCTTCGGCCAAGTCGCTTATCGCCACGCACTGCCCCCGCCCCTTGGGGCTGGGAACGACTGCTGGAACAGCAGGAGTTGGAGCACCGCAGGTGCGACTGAGGAGGCCGGAGGCCGGGTGGGGTGGGGGTTGTAGACATCAGTTGACAAGTAGAGACAGGGGAGGGGGGTCTCCCCCCTCCTCGTCAGCCCCTCCCCCTATGGCGATACCCCCTTGAAATCCGTGTCATAAGTTTGCGACTGGCAGAAGGTGCGATGGACCGAACGTCCGAAATTTGAATCCGTTTGGCCTCCCACACTTCCATCACCAACTTGACCCCCCCCTCATGAAAGAACCGCCCCCCGTGCATCTTCATTGCCCACGCCTGCGGCGAGGAACCCATGCTCGTATATGAGCCTCCCTCATCGGCCACCCCCCCGCCGAAGCCCGCTCTGGCTCACCTGCTCCCCCTCGATCGATCCCCTTAAATACCGTTATCAACGACATTCTTGTTAACGATAATTTCGGTGACATGATGATCACGCTCACACCTGATGAAGTCAGGGCCCGGTTCGGGCCGTTATTCTCGATGAAGTATCTCGCTATGGTCGATCAGAACGCCGGTCTCGCGGAGATCCGCGAGCAGTGCCGGGCCCGGGGGACCATCGAGTGGGATGCGGCGAACCGGGTGCGGGCGAAAGGCGCGGTCCAGTCCTGCCACGTCGAGGGCACGACGATGACGATGCTCGCCCGGCTGGGTGCATCCCCGGCGAATTTCGGGGCTGCCGGTAAGGAGATCGGCGGGCAGGCACTCGAGGGTGTCGAGGTTCTCGGGGACGACGTGGTGACGACGTGGTCCGGGATCGCCGGAGCGGGCGTCGGCGTCGCCGCCTGCCTGACACAGGCGCCGGGCGTGACCCGGGCCGAGTACCCGTCCGATGACGACCTTAAGATCGGCGGCGCCCGGGTCTGCCGGGTGCGGATCGTCTCCCCTCTCTACGAGAAGGTGACGATCGGGATCGACGACACCGACACCCGCGAGGAAGGCGCCACGTGGGTCCTCGCGCTCAAGTGCGCTGAGGCCTGCACAATCCCCGGGGTGGAGTACCTGGACATGCGCCTTGTGCAGTTGAACCCCGCCGTCCCGAAGAAGACGACCAACTGCGTTGGGTCCGCCCTGAACTTTGCCGTCCGCCCCGGAAAGGTGGAGACGCTCCTTGAGTACGTCCGCGACTTCGTCGAGTCGGAGGCCGTCAGCAACGATACCGGCATTGCCGTATATCGCGGGATCGCATTTGCCGAGGAGTCCCCCTACTTAAAGAGGGTCAAAACCGAGCTCCTGACGGTCGACGACGCAGAAGCGGAAGCTGCACGGATGGGCGTCCGGTTCATCGACTCAAACGCACGGAAAGGCCGTATCGGGGCGTTGGGGGCCGTTCTCTGGGGGAACAAGGGCGTTGAGGCGGCTGGTCTGTATGGAGAGACTCTCTGATCCTTACACGATACGGTATCCACAGATCGTGGCGGTGGCCGACGAGAGCGGAGAGCACGTAGAACTCATCGAGTTCTTCGACTGCATCGGCGGGGCGATGTGGGTGAAGCGCCACTACGCGCAGAGCCCGCTTGTCCGCTCTGTCCGGACCGTGGGCGCGACGAATCGCTACATCCTCCGGATCGGTGTCGCCGACCTCGCGCTCGAAGGTTCGGTCTTCCCCGCGGGGATTGCCGGCGTTGCCGTCGAAGGGGACATGATTGCCATCACCTACCGCGGCCTCGGCGGCGGCGGCGTGGGGGCATCCATCTGCCGCGCCACCGCTCGCGGCGTCGCCCACCAGAGAAGCGATCCGGCTGGCGGCGGGCGTCTTTCGGGCTCGACGATCTGGCTCCCCCGGCGCGAACGGGTGATCATCGGGGTCGACGACACCGATACCCCGGAGGAGGGTGCCACCTGGACGCTCGCCCACAACATCGCGCGCGCCGTTGAGGACGACTGTTCCCGCTATCTCTCCCATACCATCGTGCAGCTCTATCCTGTCCCCTACCGGACCAAGAACTGTGTCGCCATCGCCTGCGAGTTCGCCACGTCCGATCCCGCGGGGCTGGTCCGGCGCTACCACGACTACCTGAAGGAGTACACGCTCTCGGATGAGACCGGGATGGCGGTCTGGCAGGGATTCGATTCCGCCCCGCTTGAGGAGTTCGGCGAACGTGTGAAGCGGGGGGAGGTCTCGCCCACCGACCTTGCCGCTCTCGCCGACCGGCGGCTTTCCGTCGTCATGGACGGCCGTGGCGCGATCGGGGCGGTGGCGGCGATCCCGTTCGCCACACGGTATGAGGAGGCGCTGGCGTTATGGAATGGATTCGGTTAAAGGCCCGGCTGCTTGAGGCTGGTTCGGTCCGCATCTCCGGCGAGCCGGTAGACCGGTACGTATCCCGTTCGGCGGCCGGCCCTTCGGCGGGGGGGAAGTCCGGCTCGCTCTTCTTTTCCGCTGGTGGCCGGCGGGTCCGTCTCGGTATCGACGAGGCAAGTCTCATTGTGCTCTTCCACCGGGGAGGAGGCGAGGCGGTCCTCACCCTTGACGGAGAGGAGGTTTACGGTCGCCTTGAGCCTGCCGCGCTCCATTGCCCCTGCCAGGCCTACATCACGGTCAGCGGGGCGTGTATCTTCCACTGCCGCTACTGCCGGGTCCCGGGCCTCCCCGGGCGGCGCAAGGAGATCGCCGAGATCGTCGAGATGGTCGGGAGCGCGGTCGACCGGGTCGATGCCATAGCGATCACGAGCGGTGTCGCGTCTTCGATCGAGGAGGAAGAAGCCTACGTCCTCGAAGTCGTGGCGGCGCTTGCTCCGTTCGGCCTTCCGATCGGGGTCTCTATCTACCCCGGCCCCGAGACGCCGGCACGGCTCCACGCCCTCGGCGTCGTCGAGGTGAAGTTCAACATCGAGACGGCAACGGAGGCGCTTTTTTGTCAGATGTGCCCAGATCTTTCGTGGGATGGGGTCTGGGAGGCGTTACGATCCTCAGTGATGCTCTTTGGGCGGGATCGGGTCTTCTCCAACGTCATCGTCGGCCTCGGGGAGACCGATGAAGATCTGGAGCGGGTCATGGGTGATCTTGCCGCGATCGGGGTGATCCCGGTCCTCCGCCCGCTCACCCCGGCGGCATCTCTAGCCGGCCGGTCCCGCCCGTCCTCCGCCCGGCTGCTCTCGCTCTATGACACCCACGAGCGGATCCTCCGGCAGGCCGGGCTCAACCCCCGCCGGGCGCTGACGATGTGTTCGGCATGCACCGGGTGCGACCTCGTGCCGGGGAGGGACGGATGAAGGGCACGGAAGCGCTCGCCCTGGCGCTCCTCCGGTCTGCCGACCGCTGCTACGCCGTTCCCGGCTACCCGGTCTCGGAGCTCGCCGCCTCGGCCGGGGCCACGATCACCATCAACGAGAAGGTGGCAATCGAGTATGCCCTCGGCGACTCCCTCTCCGGGCGGCGGGCGACCGTGATCGTCAAGCACGTCGGCCTCAACGCCTGCGCGGACCCGCTGGTGCATGCGACCGCCCAGGGCCTCCGTGCAGGCGTCGTGGTGGTCGTCGGCGACGATATCCGTGCGGCAGGATCGGACGTCGTGCAGGACT
Source organism: Methanoculleus sp. (assembly GCF_035363275.1). Taxonomy (NCBI): domain Archaea; kingdom Methanobacteriati; phylum Methanobacteriota; class Methanomicrobia; order Methanomicrobiales; family Methanomicrobiaceae; genus Methanoculleus; species Methanoculleus sp. The sequence continues at coordinate 3,841 of NZ_DAOSET010000001.1, forward strand.
CCCGCTACTACGGCGAGGTTGCCCGGGTGCCTGTTCTGGAACCCGACGGCGAGACACCCGGGCCGGCGGTCGAAGCGGCGTTCCAGGCTTCCGAGACCTTCTCCCGCGTGGCGCTCGTCAGGGTCACGCCCGACCTCCTGGATGCGGACGTGCCGGAACCCCCCGTAATCCGCACGGATCGGACGGGGGGCCTCGCAGACCCGGACCTCACGATGGCCGGACGGGCGCAGACGGCCGATCGGCGGACGGCGGCGATGTTTGCCTGGTCACGCTCCTCACCCCTCAATCGTTCTGCCGGTGGGGTGTTCCGGGCCGTCACCGTCTACCCGCCTCCTGCAGATCCGGACGTGCTCGCCCGGCTCCGCGAGACCGGCCGCCCGTTCCTATCGGAGCACCGGCTGCTCGCTCCACCTGAACCCGCCGGGGAGCCCGAACGGTTCTCATCCCGGGGCTTCTCGCGGACGTTCTGCCGGGGCTGCCCGTTCCACCCTGCCCTCGCCATCCTCTCCGGGCGCGGGATGCGGGCCGTCTGCGACGCAGGGTGCGCGATCCTTGCAATGAACCCACCCTACCGGGTCGGCATCGCCACCTACGGCCTCGGATCGTCGGTTGCCGTGGCGGCGACCGGCACGGGCGTCGCGCTCACCGGCGACTACGCGCTCCTGCACTCCGGGCTAAACGCCCTCATCGACGTCTACGAGCGCAAACTCCCGCTCCTCTGTATCGTTCTCGCGAACAACCGGATGGGGATGACCGGCGGTCACCCTGTCCCCAACGTCCTTCGCTACATCGCCTGGGCGGATCCGGTCGTCTGCGCTGCAGACGACACCGCGGCGCTCCGCCGGGTCCTCGTCCCCCCGGAGGGGGGACCCCGGACGGTGGTGATCGAAGGCGCCTGCCCTGAAGGTGCACGACATGAAACCGTGGCATATTGAGATCTGCGACGTAACGTTGCGGGATGGGGAGCAGACTCCCGGCGTCTCGTTTACTCGTGATGAGAAGATGGCGATCGCGGAATCGCTCGACGATATCGGCGTGGAGGTGATAGAGGCCGGCTTTCCGGTGGTCTCGGCGATAGAGAAGGAGTGCGTCGCCGCCATCGCACACAGCGGTCTAGATGCGCGCATCTGCTGCCTTGCACGGGCATTGCAGCCCGATATCGAGGTGGCCATCGACTGCGACGTTGATATGGTCAGCATCTTCATCGCGACCTCGGACCTCCACATCCGGCACAAGTACCGCAAGCCCCGTGAGGAGGTGCTCTATGACGCCCTCGGTATGGTGGAGTTTGCCGCCGATCACGGGGTTCAGGTACGGTTCGCTGCCGAAGACGCATCGCGAACCGATCCGACGTTCCTCGTGGATATGTACATCAAGGGTGTCGAATGCGGAGCCAATCTCGTCAGTTTCGCGGATACCGTCGGGTGCCTTACCCCGCTTGAGATTCATGCGGTCGTCTCGGAGATCCTCGGTGCGGCCCCCCTCCCCCTCTGCATCCACTGCCACAACGACCTCGGGTTTGCGGCGGCAAACACCATCACGGCCGCGGCTGCGGGGGCGTTCCAGCTCCACACCACCGTCAACGGCATCGGCGAGCGTGCCGGCAACGCCGCGCTCGAGCAGGTGCTCGTCGCCCTGCGGATGAAGGGCGGCGTCGACCGCTACGACCTCTCCCGCCTGCAGGAGACATCAAGGCTGGTTGCCCGGGCTTCAGGCGTGGCCCCGGAGCGCACCCGGCCGATCGTCGGCGAGAATGCCTTCGCCCACGAGAGCGGGATCCACATCGCCGCTATCCTTGAGGATCCCTCAACCTACGAGTACGTCCCTCCTGAACTTGTGGGCGGCGAGCGGCGGTTCGTCCTCGGGAAGCACACGGGGAAGCGGGCGCTTGAACACGTTGCAAAGGCCTACGGGTTCGCTCTCTCTGATGAGGAGGCGCGGTGGGTGCTCGAACAGGTCAAGCAGAAGAGCGAGGGCAAGTGCAGCGTCACCCCGGATGTGCTCTGCGGGTTCCTCAGGCAGGCAAAGGAGGGGATCTTCCTGTGAGCACACTCTCCGAGCGGATCCTCGGCGCACCGTCGGGGGCATACGTGGACCGCGAGGTCGATATCGCCTTTGCCCATGATGGGACCGGCGTCCTCGCCCGGGAGGCCCTCCGGGAGATGGGCGTGGAGAATCTCCCCCACCCCGAGCGCTTGCGCCTTGTCTTCGACCACATTGTCCCGGCAAACACCGGGACGACGGCGACGCTCCAGGCGGATCTCCGTGGGTATGCCCGGTCTTCGGGGATAGAACTCTCGGACGCCGGAGGCGGAATCTGCCACCAGGTGATGAGTGAAGGAGTCGTCCGGCCCGGCATGATCGTCGTCGGCGCCGACTCCCATACCTGCACCCTCGGTGCCTTCGGTGCGTTTGCCACCGGGGTGGGGGCGACCGATATGGCGGCGATCTGGGCTTCCGGGGGCACGTGGTTCCGGGTCCCGGAGACGATCGCGGTCAATCTCGCGGGGAGGCTCACCGGCGCCGCGGAGCCGAAGGACATCGCCCTTACCTATGTCTCGAAACTCGGGATGGAAGGAGCAACCTACCGGGCACTGGAGTTCATGGGCGACGGGGCGGCGGAAATCTCCATGGACGGGCGGCTGACCATCTCCAACATGGCGGTCGAGACGGGAGCAAAGGCCGGGATCTTTTACGCCGATGCGACCACTGTCCGTTACCTCACGGAGTACGGCCTTGCGGCATCCCCCCAGACCCCGGAGGACTGCCGTTATGAGCAGACGGTCGAGATCGATCTTGCCGATGTCGTGCCCCTCGTCGCGGTCCCGCACCGGGTGGACACCGTCCGCGAGGTGGAGGGCGTCGCGGGCACGCACCTCGATCAGGTCTTCGTCGGGACCTGCACGAACGGCCGCTACGAGGACCTCGCCCGGTTCGCCCGGATCATCCGGGGTAGAAAGGTGGCGGTCCGCACCCTGGTCGCCCCCGCGTCGCGCGCGGTGCTCGCCCGGGCGATCGCCACCGGCGTCCTCGCCGATATCGTGGATGCGGGATGCATGGTGGCGCCGCCCGGGTGCGGGCCGTGCCTCGGGGCACACGCCGGCGTGCTCGGCGAAGGCGAGGTCTGCCTCTCCACCGCCAACCGGAACTTCAAGAACCGGATGGGCGTTGGCGGCGAGATCTACCTCTCGTCGGTTGCCACCGCCGCCGCAAGCGCCATCGCAGGCGTAATCGCCGTGCCGGAGGGGGCGTAATGCAAGGCGTTGGGCCGGCGGTCTGCCTGGGGAATGATATCGATACCGACGTCATCATCGCGGGCCGTTACCTGCGGACGAAGGACCGCTCGGTCTGGGCGAAGCACGTCTTTGAGGACCTGGATCCCTCGCTCGCCGGCCGCATCCGGGGTGCGATCATCGTCGCCGGGAGGAATATGGGGTGCGGGTCGTCCCGGGAGCAGGCGGTGGTTGCCCTCCGGGAGGCCGGGGTGATCGGGGTCGTCGCCCCGTCGTTTGCCCGCATATTCTTCCGGAACGCCGTCAACGTCGGCCTCCCGGTCATCGAGGCCGAGGTGGCCTGCATCGACGGGGCTCGCGTCGTCTTCGACCTTGATAGCGGATGGGTGGAGGTTGATGGAGAGCGGCATCCCGCTCGCCCGCTCTCGGAGAAGATGGTCGCCATCCTCCGGGCCGGAGGGCTGGTCCCTTACTGGAGGTCGTCCCGATGATCTTCCCTCCCCACTGCAAGTATGTCGGGTCTGCGACCACCACCCCGTATGGCGAACAGGTTTATTTCCTCTCGCGCTACCTGGTCCGGGAGACCACCGGCGGGATGGAGGTGCTTGAGGTTGAGCCCGACCCGGACGGGACCGGGCTGATGCGCAGGGTGCTCTCCACCCGTGTGCTCGCCGCCGGCGATGAGGTCTCCCGCTACCCGGATCGAGTGAACGTCCACGACCGGACATTTCTGGTACGGGAAGCAATGCGGTCCGGGCACCGGTGCACCGTATTCACCGGCCACGGCGAGCAGACTACATTCGTGCTCGACCCGGACCTCTCGGAATTCCTCCGTATCCACGTTTACGACATCACCCCGCCCCGCCCCCATCTCTCGGCCACGCTTGCCGACCTGGAGCGAACCGGACTCTTCGGAGACCTCGAGGTCATCTTCGAGCACCATGTCCGGGATATCTGTGAGATCGATGCTGACATCTACCCCTGCCATGCGGCTGGTTTCAGCCGCACGCTCGACGCGGATCCGGTTCGTCCCGGAGACCGGGTCGCGGGCTGCCTGACGGCGAGAGATCTGGTGCGGGAATGTTGTGGCGACGGGGTGACGGTGGAGAACATCTGCCCGCTCGAGGTGGTGGCGGAGGAGCCGTTCATCGCCCGGTGCTGCCGGAGCGAGCGGGGGGGTATCGGGTACCGGAACGGTCTGTTCGGTGCGGTGGTCCACTGGGGCGCGTCGCCCCGGGATATCGCGCAGGCGGTCGTTGACGTCGTTGCCGCATGGAGGGGGCGGGATGGTGAAGGTAGCGGTCGTTGAGGGCGACGGCATCGGGCACGAGGTCGTGCCGATCGCCCGCGATATCCTCGCGGCCGTACGCCCGGACTTCGAGTTCTTCGACGTCGAGGTGGGGTATGGGCTCTGGGAGCGGACCGGGAGCGCCTGTGGGGAGGAGACGATGGCTGATCTCCGGTCTGCGGACGCCACTCTCTTTGGGGCCGTCACGACACCGCCTGACCCTGACTACCGGAGCGTTATGCTGCAGATCCGCCATGCCCTCGACCTTTACGCAAACGTCCGCCCAATACGGGACGAGGCAGTCGATATCATCATCGTGCGGGAAAACACCGAGGGGCTCTACTCCGGCATCGAGTGGACGGAGCCCGACCGGGCCTGCACCGTCCGGGTCGTCTCCCGGCGGGGGAGCGAGCGGATCGCCCGCTACGCCTGCACCCTCGCGAAGTCCCGCCGGCACCTCACTGTCGGCAACAAGGCGAACGTTTTAAAGTCGGACTGCCTCTTCGTCGAGGTCTGCCTGGCGGAGGCTGCCCGGGTGGGCGTTCCCTGCACGGCCCGCTACATCGACGCGCTCTGCCTCGATCTCCTGATGCACCCGGGCGGTTACGATGTGGTCGTGACCACCAATATGTTCGGGGACATCCTCTCCGACGCCGCCGCCTACCTGGTGGGGGGGCTGGGGATGCTGCCGAGCGCGAATATCGGAAAGCGTGCCGCCCTCTTTGAGCCCGTGCATGGGAGCGCCCCCGATATTGCAGGGCGGAATATCGCAAACCCCATCGCAGCGATACGGAGCGGAGCGATGCTGCTCTCTCACTTCGGCGACCCTGCATCGGCGGTTGCCGTGGAGGACGCAGTCTCGCGGGTGCTTCGTGCGGGCATCCGGACCCGCGATCTCGGCGGCAGCGCCGGCACCCGGGAGTTCGGGACGGCGGTGCTCCGCGAGGTCGAGCGAAGGAAGGCCTAAACGCTTCAGAGTCGAGAGTTACGTCATGGTGCTGGTGGGATGTCATGTCTCCATCGCCGGCTCGATCGACCTCGCGGTCGGGAGAGCCGGCGAGCGGGGTTGCGACACGTTTCAGATCTTCTCCCGGAACCCCCGGGGCTGGAAGGCGAAAGACCTTGATGCGGGCTCGGCCGATGCGTTCAGGGCGGCGATGCGTGCATCCGGGCTCGGCCCGGTCGTTGACCACATGCCCTATCTCCCGAACCCGGCTTCGCCCGACGACGAGATCTATGAGAAATCAGTCGCGTTGCTCGCCGCAGAACTCCGGCGGTGCGCCCTTCTTGGGATACCCTACCTCGTGACCCACCTCGGGCACCACCGCGGCATCGGGACCGAGGTGGGGCAGGCTCGGGTCATCACCGCCGTAAACCGGGCGCTCGTCGATGCCGGCACGGAGAGCGTGATGCTGCTCCTCGAGAATACCGCCGGAGAGAAGAACAGCGTGGGGACGACCGTCGCCGACCTCTTCCGGATCCTCGATGGGATCGAAGGGGAGGGGAGGGTCGGGATCTGTTTTGACACCTGCCACGCCTTCGCCGCCGGCTACGACCTCCGGACGGCGGAGGGTGTCGATGCGGTCTTTGGGGAACTGGATGACCGGATCGGCCTGTCCCATCTCCGGGTCATTCACCTCAACGACTGCAAGGGTGACCTCGGGGGCGGACTCGACCGGCACGAGCATATCGGGCTTGGGTCCATCGGGGAGGAGGGGTTCCGGCATATCCTCCACCACCCGGCAGTCCGGGATCTCCCGCTCATCTGCGAAACCCCGGTGGACGAGCGGCGAGACGATGCCGGGAATGTTGCGAAGGTCCGGGAGCTTGCCGGGACGTAATGTATCTGCAGGGTCGGGCCCAGGAAATATGTTCTCATTTTTATAAAAATATTCAATAGTCTCCCGACCAACCGGGAGGCGTAAGGGATATATAATTATAGTCCCATCATGCCCTTCACGAACCCTTTATCTGGCGGGACCCGGTGATGCTCCGGAACCCTGCATGACCTCAGTTTACACGCCGGCGGGTTGGGATGGGGTCTCAATCCAGCCTGCAGGTACCATCGTGTGAGACGAAAGGGGGCGTTCTCATCGTGGTGATCGAAGCATGGTTGGGCGTATAACGCTGATAGTATCCTATATTGTCGTTCTCGCCGGACTGCTGGCCCTCCCCGCTCTGGCGGTGGAGTCGGCTCCCGGGGAGATGGTAGTCTTCTGCACTGCCGGCGGGTCGCAGGAGCATCCGGATATAGACGGCGATATGGTCGTCTGGGAAGACGGCCGGAACGGGAACAGAGGTATCTACTCGTCGAGCGAGCCCGGTCCGGGTGCACGGATAACAGATGAGACCGCCTCGGAGGAGAGGCCGTCGATCTCGGGAGATTACATCGTCTGGCAGGAGAACCGGGACGGGAATTGGGATATCTACCTCTACCGGCGCTCAACGGGTGAAGAGACACAACTCACCACCGATCCGGGCAACCAGTGGCTCCCCATCGTCCGTGGGAACCGCGTCGCCTGGTACGACGACAGTAGTGGCAGGACGAACGTCGTCCTCTACGACATCACTGCAAAGGCCGTGAAGACCTCCATCGACGCTGACGCAAAGACGACGATTCCCTACGGGTCTACCGGGTTTGCGCCCGCCCTCTCGGATAGGTATCTCGGCTGGGTAAAGGGGGGAGACGACAGGATCTGGTACTACGAGATCGATACCGGCGAGACGGGTCCGGCGTCGCCGGGCGGGGGGCCCCAATCCTGGCCGTCGCTATCCGGCAGCCGGATCGCCTGGGAGGACTACCGAAACGGAGATCCGGATATCTACCTGGCCGATCTCGGTGATCCGTCCGGCGAAGTGGAACAGATCACCGACAATCCTGCCTGGCAGGTCTCCCCGGCGCTCAGCGAGGAGATCATCGTCTGGGAGGATACGCGGGACGGGGTATCGAATATCTACATCCGGGACTTCTCCCCGGGGGAGGCGGTGCAGATGCCTCTTGCCCCTTCCGATATCGAACAGCTCTACCCTGCCGTCAGCGGCAACCGGATCATCTGGCAGGAAGGTCGTGGTGGGAAATCAGACCTCTATCTCTTCACCTACGCCGGCGGAACGCCGCCGGTGGCGCAGTTTTCGACAAACACGACAGAGGGAATTGTGCCGCTCCCCGTCCGGTTCACCGATCGATCAACCGGTAACCCGGTATCGTGGGAGTGGAAGTTCGGCGACGGAGGTTCGTCGAAGGAGCGGAACCCGGTGTACACCTACGAGAGCCCGGGCGAGTATACGGTCTCGCTCACGGTGAGCAACCGGTTTGGGTCCGACACCGTCACGAAGGTCGACCCTGTCCGCGTCGAGTCGCCGGAGCTCCCGGCCGCTGATTTTTCTGCCGTGCCGGTATCGGGTGGTGCGCCTCTCGTCGTGAAGTTCACGGACGGATCGTCGAACAGTCCCACTGCCTGGTTCTGGGATTTCGGGGACGGTGCAACCTCGGACGAGCAGAACCCGTTTCACACCTACGCGGAAGCCGGCACCTACACCGTCAGCCTGACCGCCGACAACGCGGCAGGCAGCGCGAACGTCACGAAACACGACTACATTACCATTATCAAGCCTCCGTCAGCCTCGTTTGAGGTCGATGCCCGGAACGGGACCCCTCCACACACCGTCCGGTTTTCGGACACCTCAACCGGCGATATCAAAGCCCGGTCCTGGCGTTTCGGTGACGGCGGGTTCTCCTCTGACCGGAACCCGGAGCATACCTACACGGCTGCCGGGACCTATACTGTCTCGCTTGAAGTCGAGAACCCGGCCGGAAGCGATACAGAGACGAAGAGCGGCTACATCACCGTGATTGAGCGGCCGGTCGCGGCATTCACCGCGAGCGCGACGACCGGAGTCGCCCCGTTCGCGGTCAGGTTTACGGACGCCTCGACCGGGGCCCCGGCCTCCTGGTCCTGGAGTTTCGGGGACGGAGGGGTCTCTGCCGACCGGAACCCCGTACACACCTACGAGAGTCCCGGGACCTATACCGTCTCCCTGACCGTCGAAAACGGTGCCGGAGAGAGTACGACGGCCCGGGCCGGGTACATAACAATCCTTGAACCTCTGGCCGCCGGGTTTGAGGCGAGCCCGACGGTGGGTAGTGCGCCGCTTTCCGTCCGGTTTACCGACCTCTCTCTCGGCCGTGTTGAATCGTGGAAGTGGGAGTTCGGCGACGGCAGCTCATCGAGCGAGCAGAACCCGACCCATATCTATCAGGGCGCAGGTACCTACACCGTGAGACTCACCGTCGCGAACGAACTCCAGAGCGATACCCGGGAGATGACGGGCTACATTGCGGTCACCGCATCGCCGGCGGCCGAGTTTTCCGCGAACGTGACCCGCGGCAGGGTTCCGCTTGCGGTCTGGTTTACGGATGCGTCGGCAGGAGGGCCGATCTCGTGGTCGTGGGCCTTTGGTGACGGCGGGTCGTCCACCGGGAGGAGCCCCGTTCACGTGTATCCGGTGCCCGGGACCTATACCGTCTCCCTGACCGTCGAAAACGATGCGGGGAAGAACACCACGGTCCGCACCGGCTACATCACAATTCTGGAGCCGCTCGCTGCCGGGTTCACCGCCAACGTGACCGTCGGGGCCACCCCGCTCGCCGTCAGGTTTGCGGATGCGTCGGTGGGGAAACCTGTGTCGTGGTCCTGGGACTTCGGTGACAACAGGACCTCTACCGTACCGGACCCGGTTCACGTATTCGAACTACCCGGGACCTATACCGTCAGCCTGACCATCTCCGACGGCAGCGACCGCTCCACGAAGACCGTGCAGGTTCGGGCCTTCGGTTCGCCGGCCGCAGGGTTCAGTGCCGCGCCCCTCAACGGGACAGCCCCCCTCATGGTTGCGTTTACCGACGCTTCCACCGGAGAACCCTCCTCCTGGCTCTGGAATTTCGGCGACGGGAAGACCTCGACTGAACGCCATCCCTCGCACACCTACACCGCCGTCGGGAACTATTCCGTCAACCTGACGGCAGGAAACGTCGCCGGGAAGAATACTGCGATGAAGACCGCATACATAACGGTCCGCCCCGCCCCGGCAACCCCTACTCCGACGCAGACGTCGAGTGGCGGTGGCGGTGGCGGCGGAGGGGGAGGAGGCGGTGGCGGCGGCTTGATGAGCCCGGTCTGGAACATCCCGACCCCCGCCCCGACCCCAACCGCGAGCATGACGCCGACCACCGCCCCGGAAGGGGCTCTTCCCGGTCGGCTCCCTCTCGGGGGGACCGGTCTCGTGGAAGAGATCGTCAGGATCGGTTCGCCCGACGGCACTGCGAGCCTCACCGTTGCGGAGGGTGTCAGGGCCGTTGATGCCGCCGGGGCCCCGCTTCATGCGGTGACCCTCGAAGCGCTCGATCCGGCCGACATGCCAGCGGTGCCCGCCGCGGGAGCATATGCGTTTGCCGGGTACGCCTGCACCCTCGGGCCGGAGGGTGCCGTCTTCTCACCGCCGGTGGCCCTGACGTTCAACCTCACGGAAGAACAGTGGGATGCCGTCTGCAACGGCAGCGAGCAGACTGGGCTCCTGGTGCAGTGGTACAACCGGTCGGCGGACGCCTGGGAGGGTATCCCCACCACCGTCTACCCGGAGAGCCGGAGCGTCACGGCGGAAGTCTCGCACTTCAGCCCGTATGCACTCTTTGTCGAGGTATCCGGGAGCGGCGCGGCACAGGTGGTCGCGGACGGCGCTCAACCGCAGCCGGAGGCCGGGCAGGATCTCCCGTATGCGTCCCTCGTCCCCGGTCTGCTTGCCCTCATCCTCGTGGGGGTGGGAGCGTTCCTCTATTTCCGGAAGGAAAACCCCTGAAATAATATTTGTGATAAAAAGGGTGGGTGCGAGGTAGGGATTACCTTCGCCGCTTCCTTCCCGCTACAAGGAGAAGGAGGAGTGCCGCCCCGGCCCCGATCGCACCGAACCCCGGTGCTGTCGGAGTGGCTTCGGCCGTTGTCTCCTCAAGACCGGCAAGCCAGGCGGCGCTGGTATCGGGTGAGAGGAACCGGATGCCCGCAAGGGTGTAACCGCCGGGAGCGCCGGTGGCCGCGTAGACTCCGGTTTCAGGGAACGTTGTGTTCCACCGGATTGTCCCGTCCGGGTCGGTCCCGAGGACGAACCCCTCTCCGCTCCTGATATCCGTGCCTGCAACTATATACCCCCCGGAAGGCCGCAGGACAACGCTGTATCCGGTGAGGCCCTCCATGTTCTTGAGCCAGACCTCCTCCCCCTGTGCGTCGACGAGGCCGTACCAGTAGTTTCCTGAGTAGACGAATCCGCCCTCATCGGTCTCTTCGATGTCCATGATGACCGGCGCCGCATAATTCTTCCTCCAGAGCGTGTTGCCGTCGACATCGAGACGAATGAGGAAGGCGTCCCCGATGTCGTTATTGAAGGGCGACGTCGTACCCCCGAGGATGTATCCGCCGTCGGCGGTCACGAGCCCCGCGTTCGCGGAGGCACCGGGGAACGTCCGGCTCCAGACGGGCGCACCGTTGCCGTCGGTCTTCGTGACGATCGCCGTGGTATTATCCATCGATTCCGATGGGCTCCAGAGCCACCCGAAGGCGACGTATCCGCCGTCAGCGGTCTCTGCGACGGTTGAGACCTTCATATTCGGCAGGACCTGCCGCCACGCCTCCGCCCCGGCGGCGTCGGTCCTGATCAGGACCGAAGAGCCGCTGTAGATGGAGTTCTCGTCCACCACGGTTCTCGATACATTGTAACTTCCGATGATATACCCCCCATCGGAGGTCTCTGCAACGGAAGCCGGCGCCAGGTCGGGGAATCTCCCGGTCCACACCTCGTTCCCCACGCCGTCGGTCTTTACGAGCAGCAGGCCTTCTGTGCCCCCGTAGACCTCCGTAAGGGCGGAGCCGAGAGCGATATAGCCACCGTCCGCGGTCGATGCAACGGCATCGAACTTATTGTTGTTCTCCGGCGAAAACGTCACATTCCAGGCGATCGTCTCTGCGGTCTCTGCTGCAGAGACAGTCACGATCGCCAGCACTGCCGTGATGAGCAGCGCCACTACAATCGTCCTGAAGTGTCGGAAATATCGGTAGATTTTCGTCATGGAATCGATCATTGATGCGGTCCGGCACGCAAAAAACGTAGTGGTCCATCTTCCCGGCGGTGCCGGCAATCCATTAATGAACGTGAACTTCCATATAGTTTGAGCACGTGTTGGCAATATTTGACGGAACCTGGGTACGCCTCGGCGGCGAAGGACGCACGCTCTACGAGCAGGGCGGCTACGGGAGGCTGGAAGGAACCGGGCTTCGCCTCTCCCCCGAAGAGGCGCTCTATCTCATGGAACGAAACAAGATCGACGTGAAGGATTTTGGTTTTGATGCCCTGCTCGGCCTCTTCGCCGGTCAGCCGAACTTCGTCCGCCGGTATCTCGTCTACCGCGACATCCGTGAGCGGGGATACGTGGTTCAGCCCGGCCCACAGGATTTCCGTGTCTTCCGTCGCGGCCACAAGCCCGGGGTCGGCAAGTCCCAGTACCTGATCCGGGTTCTTTCCGAGCGAGACCTGGTCGACTTCGACCGGCTGAGCCAGGACGTGCTCACCGCGGTCAACATGCGTAAACAGTACCTTCTCGCGGTCGTGGACGATGAGGACGAACTGACCTACTATGAGGTGCGGGTGCAGGACCTCCCCGGGGTCGGGGAGCCGGCCGGGTGCGCAACACCGGTGGAGGCATCCCTCTTTGGGACCTACGCGCTGGCTCACCTGCCGCCGGGAACCCCGCTTGAGGAGGATTGGTACGGTAAACGGCTTGATACCGAGCGGCTGCTCCTTCGCCCGGTCGAGTCGATCTTTCTCATGCGCCGCCGGTGCCTCTCGATCACGCGGGACGGAGAACCGATGACCGCAGAGCAGTTCCTCGGCGCGGTGGCGGAGAAGGACGTCGAGATCCGGGAGAAAGAACGGGTCTTCTCTGATCTCAGGGAGAAAGGCTACATCCCGAGAACCGGATACAAGTTTGGGCATCATTTCCGTGTCTACTCCGGGAAGAAGACCCACTCCGAGATGCTCGTCCACGCCGTCCCGTCCGGAACCACCACGCCGATGAGCGGCGTCTCCCGCTCGGTCAGGCTTGCTCACAGCGTCAAAAAGAAGATGTTGTTTGCCTGCATATACAATACCGATATTAAATATGTCGAATTCGCCCGAATAAAATTGTGAGCGTCAGGCCATGCAGTCCGAAATGAATCCGTGGTCGAGTAACCAGACCGTCGATGTAGATCGACTCTTTGCCGAGTTCGGCATCGAGCCTATCGGTGAGGTCGCGCGAAGACTTCCCGAGGTACCGTCATTTATGCGCAGGGGTGTCGTCGTCGGGCACCGGGACTACCAGCTGGTCGTCGACGCCATCCGGAATCGCACCCCGTTTCACGTGCTGACCGGGTTCATGCCCTCAGGCCTCCCGCACCTCGGGCACCTGATGGTCATGAAGGAGGTGGTCTGGCACGTCCAGCAGGGCGGGAACGGTTATGTCGCCATCGCCGACCGAGAGGCGCACGCAGTTCGCGGCATCTCGTGGGAGAAGTGCCGCGAGTTCGGGAAGGAATACCTCAAAGCCCTCTATGCCCTTGGGTTTGAGGGAACGACCTACTACCAGAGCCGGAACGAGCGTTTGAAAGACCTGGCGTTCGAGGCGTCCACGAAGGTGAACTTCTCGGACCTTGCGGCGATATATGGGTTTGGACCCGAGACCTCGCTCTCCCATGCCATGAGTGTCGCCACCCAGGTGGCCGACATCCTCTTCCCGCAGCTTGACGCGAGCCCTGCTCCGACGGTCGTCCCGGTCGGCCTCGACCAGGACCCGCATATCCGGCTCACCCGGGACGTGGCCTACAAACTGAGAATGTTCACGGTCGAGGACCGCGGCGACCACATCAGCGTCCGGTCGAAGAATGCCCCCGAAGCGGCCCTCGAAGCCGTACACCGTGCATTCTCGCGGTCAAAGAAATATGCGGGCCACGTGGACGTCACCGGTCACCCGATGGACCGTGTGGAAGGCGCTGTCCGGGAGATCGAGATAGCCAACGGGGGGTTCGGGTTCTATCTGCCCTCGTCGACCTACCACATCTTCATGCCCGGGCTCCAGGGCGGGAAGATGTCGAGCAGCGTGTCCGACAGTTCCTTTGGGTTCTACGAGTCCGACAAGTCGGTCAAGAAGAAGGTTATGGGGGCGCTGACCGGTGGGCGGATGACGCTCGAGGAGCAGCGGCGTCTTGGCGGCGAGCCCGATGTCTGCTCGGTCTATCTCTTAAACCTCTTTCACATGCTCGAGGACGACGTTGAACTCGCCGACCTTCGGCGGCGGTGCGAGAGCGGCGAGCTCACCTGCGGGCAGTGCAAGAAAGAGACGTATGAGCGCGTGCAGGCGTTTCTCTCGGAGTTGCGGGATAAGATGGATGCAGTCGAACACCTTGCAGAGGAGGTGTGATGAGTGGAACTGACGTTAAACGAGAAGAGACTCCTGGTTGTTCTGGGGGCGATGGGATCGGCCGACGCGGCCACCCTTGCGGAGAAGATGGATACCCGCCGGGAGGCGGTGGTGCAGTACGCGAACCTTGCCGGGGAACGGGGGCTCGTGGACGTAGAGAAGCGCGTCTCCCGGCGGTATATCCCGACCGAGGAGGGGCGGGCTTACGTCGGAAAAGGACTCCCAGAACGGCAGGTGCTCGAGAGTTTTGAGGAGTCAATCCCGATGCGGGACCTCCAGGCGCATCCGCTCGCAAAGATCGCCATCGGCTGGATGCGCAAGAAGGGCTGGATCGCCATCAGGGACGGGGTCGTTCAGAAGTCCGGCAACACCGCTCCGGGGCCCGACGAAGCCGCGTTCGCCAGGATAGCCGAAAGCGGCGAGATCGCCGACGGCGAAGGTGTCGCCGATCTCGCGAAGCGCGGGCTCGTCGAGGAGGAGGAGACCGTCGCCTACACCGTCTCGATCACGCCCCGTGGCCGCGAACTTCTCGCCGAAGGGCTCGACCTGCAGGAAGAGGCGGGCACGCTCACCCGCGAGCAGATCCTCTCCGGTGAGTGGAAGAGCCTCCCGCTCCGGCGCTACGATGTTACGAAACTCCCGAAGCGCGCCTATCCCGGGAAGGCACATCCCTACCAGCGCATTATCGACGAGATGCGCCGTGTCCTCTTCGACATGGGCTTTGAGGAGATGGCGGGCGGGATTGTCCAGAGTTCGTTCTGGAACTTCGACGCCCTCTTCCAGCCGCAGGACCACCCGGCACGGGAGATGCAGGACACCTTCTTCCTCGGCGAGCGCTGGCCGCTCCCCAGGGGTTACGAGCGCGTCCGCGAGATGCACGAGCACGGCGGCGAGACTTCCTCGACCGGGTGGGGAGGCACCTGGAGCGCCGCGAAGGCGCAGCAGTGCGTGCTCCGGACCCATACAACGAGCCTCTCGATCCAGCACCTCGCCGCGCATCCCACTCCCCCGGTGAAGGCGTTCTGCATCGGCCGTGTCTACCGGCGGGAGGCGATCGACCCCACCCACCTTGCGGAGTTCGAGCAACTCGAGGGGATCGTCATGGACGAAGACGTCAACTTCCGCCATCTTCTCGGGTTCTTGAAGGAGTTCTACGCCAAGATGGGCTTTGAGAAGGTCCGGTTCCGTCCCGGCTACTTCCCCTACACCGAACCCTCCGTGGAGCCCGAGGTCTACGTCGACGGCCTCGGCTGGGTGGAACTCGGCGGAGCGGGCATTTTCCGGCAGGAGGTGACCGCGCCCTTCGGGATCGAGCACCCGGTGCTCGCGTGGGGTCTCGGGATCAGCCGCGTGGCGATGCTCCGGCTCGGGCTGCGGGATCTCCGGCAGCTCTACAGGAGCGACGTCGAGTGGGTCCGCGAGACGCCCACTTACGGCGGGAGGCGGTGAGATGGCAATAATCACGTTACCCTACCGATACCTGGAACGACTGGCCGGGACCGACCGGCAGACAGTCATCGACCGCGTTCCGATGATCGGAGCCGATGTCGAGCGGATCGAGGTAGACCACGTGGACGTCGAGTTCTTCCCGAACCGGCCGGACCTCTACTCGCCCGAGGGCGTCGCCCGGGCGATGCGCGGCTTCCTCGGGATCGAGGAGGGGCTTCCGGCCTACACCGTCCGCCCCTCCGGCATCACCTTCTCGGTCGACCCGGGGCTTGCTGATATCCGGCCCTACCTGGGCTCGGCCGTGATCCGGAACGTCAATCTCGACGAGGAATCTATCCAGAGCCTGATGAGCCTCCAGGAAGCCCTCCACTGGGCGGTCGGGCGCGGGCGCGGCAAGGTGGCGATCGGCGTCCACGACCTCGACACGGTCACGTCGCCCTTCCGCTACATCGCCTCGCCACGGAGTCGTGCCTTCGTCCCGCTCGACTTCGAGCGGGAGATGACGATGGAAGAGATCCTCACCGACCACCCGAAGGGCCGGGACTACGCCCACCTGGTGGAGAACTTCCATACGTTCCCGCTGATCGTCGATGCCGAGAACCGGGTGCTTTCTTTCCCGCCGATCATCAACGGCGAGCTGACGAGGGTCACGGCGGCGACGAAGAACATCCTGCTCGATTGCACCGGCACCGACAGAAAGGCGGTGATAACAGCGGTAAACATCATCTGCACGGCGCTCGCCGAGGCCGGGGCGACAATTGAGAGTGTCACCGTCGAAGGGGATGAGATGCCCACGCTTGCCCCTGTGGAACGGGTGGTCTCGGTCGGGGAGTGCTCCCGCCTCCTCGGCCTCTCCCTCACGCCGCAGGAGATGGCGCGGCTCCTTCGCCGGATGCGATTTGGGGCCGAGCCCGACGGCGCCTCACGGGTCCGGGTCCTCGTTCCCTGTTACCGCTCGGACATCCTCCACGACTGGGATATCTTCGAGGACGTGGCGATAGCTCACGGCATCGAGAACTTCGATGCCGTCCTCCCGGCGACCTCCACCGTTGCACAGGAGCACCCGGTCACTGCGATCGGGAGGGCGGTCCGGTCGGTGATGACCGGCCTCGGGCACCTCGAGGTGATCCCGTTCACTCTCACGAACGATCGGGTGCTCTACGCGAACATGCAGCGGGAGCCCTCTCCTGGAACCTTGCGGGTGCTCCACCCGATCAGCGAGGAGCAGACGGTGGTCCGGACCGACCTCCTTCCCCTGCTGATGGAGATGCTCCAGGCAAACAAGCATCGCGAACTCCCGCAGCGGCTCTTTACGGTGGGCGACGTGGTCGTGGACTGCATCACCTCCCAGAAAGCGGCGGCGGTCAGCATCCACCCGGCGGCCGACTTCTCGGAGGCGTATGCGGCGGCGGATGTCCTCTGCCGGGAGCTCTCGCTGCTCTATACGGTCCGGGAATCGGCGGATCCGGCATTTATCGACGGCCGCCGTGGGGATATCATCGTCGATGGAAGAGTTGTGGGGGTGTTCGGGGAGATCCACCCGGCCGTCCTGACGGCGTTCGACCTCGAGCACCCGGTCGCGGCGTTTGCGCTCGACCTTAGAGCCGTACCGGGATACCCCGTCCAGCCAGGTACTCCTTGACCTGGCGGACGGTGAACTCACCGTAGTGGAAGACGCTTGCCGCGAGGCAGGCGTCGGCCTTCCCTTTTGTAAACCCGTCGTAGAAGTGCTCGAGCGTGCCCACGCCGCCGCTTGCGACCACCGGGATACCGACCGCCCCCGAGATCGCTCTGGTGATCGGGATGTCGAACCCTTCCTTCGTCCCGTCGGTCTCCATGCTGGTGAGCAGGATCTCGCCGGCTCCACGCTCTTCGGCATCTTTCGCCCAGGCAACGGCGTCAAGCCCCGTCCCCCGGCTCCCGCCGTGGGTCACGACTTCATACCAGCACTCCCGGCCGTCGGCAAGGGCAACAGGGGTCAATCCCTGCTCCATGTCGTAGTTTCGCCGGACATCGACGGCGACGACGATGCACTGGGTGCCGAACCGTTCTGCGCCCCGCGAGATCAGTTCCGGGTCCTGGACTGCGCTTGAATTGATGCTCACTTTATCCGCTCCCGCCCGGAGGATCTGTTTCATGTCGTCGATCGTCCGGATGCCGCCGCCGACGGTGAGCGGGAGGAAGAGTTCGTCCGCCGCCCGCCGGATCACGTCGATGATGGTGCCCCGGTTCTCCCTGGTGGCGGTGATATCGAGGAACACCACCTCATCCGCACCCTGCTCGTTGTAACGCTGGGCGAGCTCCACGGGATCGCCCGCATCGCGCAGGCCGATGAAGTGCGTACCCTTGACTACCCGCCCGTCCTTGAGGTCGAGGCAGGGGATGATCCGCTTTGTCAGAACCATGAGTAGTGGTTTTGAGCGGGAGGTGATGAGGGTATCTCAGGTCCCCGGCCCCGGTGGGGCGTCGTTCCTGGCGGAGCGTCGCAACTCGCACCTGGCGGTGCTCGACCTCCGTTCCTG
>NZ_DAOSET010000001.1:21934-99528 GCF_035363275.1 Methanoculleus sp.
TCGCACCTGGCGGTGCTCGACCTCCGTTCCTGGCGGAGCGTCGCAACTCGCACCTGGCGGTGCTCGACCTCCGTTCCTGGCGGAGCGTCGCAACTCGCACCTTACGGTGCTCGACCTCCGTTCCTGGCGGAGCGTCGCAAGTCGCACCTTACGGTGCTCCTGCTCCGGCCGCTCGCTTCGCTCCCGCCCGTCGCACCTTACGTTTAAGTAATCCTGAAAGATACCTTTACAGGCAAGCCGGACGCATATCCGGACAGATTACCGGTCTGGTGGTTTCATGGAGTCAGGAGATTTAAAAATTGCGTGGGCGCGGCAATATATGCCGGTACTCTCGTCCATTCGGAAACGGTTTGTTGAGGAGAAGCCTTTCTCCGGCATGACTATCGGCATGGCACTGCATGTCGAGGCAAAGACTGCGGTGCTGGTCGAGACCCTGGCGGCAGGCGGTGCACAGGTGCATATCACGGGGTGCAACCCCCTCTCGACCCAGGACGACGTCTCTGCGGCGCTCAACACCCGTAAGGGGATTCACTCCTACGCCCGCCGGGGAGCCGATGTCGAGGAGTATTACGCGGCCATCGACCGGGTGCTCGACGCCCGGCCGGCAATCACCATCGACGACGGCATGGACCTGATCTACCGCATCCACACCGAACGGCAGGATGTGCTTGATGGTGTCATCGGCGGGTGCGAAGAGACCACGACCGGCATCCACCGGCTCCGCGCGATGGCGCGCGACGGGGCGCTCAAGTTCCCGGTCATGGCCGTCAACGACACCCCGATGAAACACTTCTTCGACAACGTCCACGGGACCGGGGAGAGTTCGCTTGCATCGATCATGATCACGACGAATATCCTCATCGCCGGTAAAAGGCTCGTCGTCGCCGGCTACGGCTACTGCGGCAGGGGACTTGCGCAGAAGGCGCGGAGCCTCGGTGCCCGCGTCATCGTGACCGAAGTGGATCCCCGGCGGGCGCTCCAGGCGTATATGGACGGATTCGACGTCATGACGATGGACGATGCGGTACCCCTCGGCGAGATCTTCGTCACCACCACCGGGAATGCGAGCATCATCACGGAGCGGCACTTCCCGAACCTGAAGGACGGCGCGATCCTCGCGAACGCCGGCCACTTCAACGTCGAGATCGACGTCGAGTGGCTCGCATCGCATGCAGATTCCACTCTCCACCGTGACGGCATCGACACCTACCTCCTCGGCGGGAAAGCCATCCACGTCCTCGCTGAAGGGAGGCTCGTGAACCTCGCGACGCCGAAGGGGATGGGCCACCCCGTCGAGGTGATGGACCTGAGTTTCGCCGTCCAGGCTCTCTCTGCGGAGTTCATCGCAAAGCATGGCTGCGAGCTCGCTCCGGGAGTCCACGATGTCCCGTCCGCCATCGATGAAGGGATAGCACGGCTGAAACTTGCCACACTCGGCATCTCGATCGACCGGCTGACGCCCGAGCAGGAAACATATATGAGCAGCTGGACGATCGGGACGTAATTCCCCCTCCTTTTTCTCATCGTCGCGGGAGCCCCGGCACAAGACCTGGGGTAGATGGTCCCGGGCCCAATACGCCGTCAGGTCGGGTGGGCGTCGTCATCACCATTCATTCGCACCATAAACCCGTGGCCGCATTCACAGCACCGGTATTGTGCATAAAGGCCGTGATCGGGGGCGTCGACATCGCCGAGGAGCTCTCCGGGAGAACCGCACCGGGGACATGCCGGCCCTACGTCGTCAAACCAGCGGCCGCACCTGAGACACTGGTGGATAGTATGGATCCGCGGAATTGCAGCGACGATGTCTTCGATGTGGTGCCGGCACCCGCAGAAGGGGCAGGGAGTAGATGCGTCGTCTCCGGCGTCATCCGACGGGTGCGCTGACTTCCGGTTCCCATCTAACACGCGCACGCACCAATCCCCCTCCATCCGGTGAGGTTGCTCCTCTTCGTGATGGTGCTATTCCGCCCTTTTCGTGCCTGCTGAACGCCTCCCGGCAGGCACAGGCCGACCGACCTGCTCTGTCTCATACACCTTTATGGGGGCTCCGATTGCTTAATGATACCTGTTGGTATCTTATGGTATCCGGCTGGAAGAATAATAACAGTGCAATATAATTGTTCTGCCGGGATACCTGAATGGGAAGATGGAGTCTCCCGATAACGTTTCAAGCAAGCAGGTGGGTGTGCGGCTGCCGGGCCACCTCTACCGGTGGCTGAAGAATAAGGTCGACAACGGCGAGTACTCGAATATGGCCCAGTCCGTCATCGGGGAACTTACGAAGGCCAGGACGCTCGAAGAATCTCGGTGCCGGGAGACCACACTATACAATACCTGCGAGGACGAATCCCTTGCCCGGATGGTGAACGAGCGCATCGAGGGAGTCCGCCGTGAGCTTCTGGACGAGATGAAGCGGCGGCGTACCTGATCGGACCTATCATCGTTCTACGTGTGCACGATCGTCGCATGCCGGATAGAGGTGTCCTCGCCAATGCACCTCCTATGGCCGCACCGGCCGTGCGGTACTCCTGCGCCGGTGCGTGCGAGGCGGGGAACCTTCTTACTCCGGGCCGATGGGCATGAAAAACTCCCCTGAACCCTTCTTTTCATTCGCTCCGGCACCGGCCGCCTGCCTGTGGACCGGACCACTCACCCGACTGATGCCCCGGCATTTCGCCCATGTTCCGCGCGTCGGATCTCCAGAGGCACCGCACACTTTTAATACTCTCCCGGGTTGTAAATAAAATTCGCTTTATATTGGTCAGGAATCAACGAAATTAAATATATTGAGCCGCAATTGTCATGTGAGAAAGGTATCAGTATGAAAACGTCAACCTCGGCAACCCTTGTTGCCATATGTCTTCTGGTGATCGCCGGTCTCCTGGTCGCGGGGTGCACGACCACCACCGAGACCCCCGAGCAGACGACTCTGACCGTCTTTACGGCCGCATCGCTCACGGGAGCCTTCACGGATATCGGCAAAGCCTACGAGGCACAGAATGAGAACGTCAAGGTCGACTTCGTCTTTGACGGATCACAGACCCTTCGCACCCAGATCGAGCAGGGCGCGAATGTGGATATCTTCGTCTCGGCGAGTACAAAGCACATGAAGGCGCTCCAGGACGGCGGGTTCATGGACAACAGCACCGTGGCTCCGTTCCTCGGGAACAGTCTGGCTCTGGTAGTCCCGGTCGATAACCCGGCAACCATCAATGGTCTTGCCGACCTGAACAGATCGGGGGTGAAACTCGTCATCGGCACCAAGGATGTTCCCTTCGGCGACTACACCCGGCAGATGTTCGAGAAGATGGCCGCCGATCCTGCCTATGGTCCGGCCTACAAGGACGCCGTGATGAAGAACGTCGTCTCCGAGGAGACGGCGGTGAGCTCGGTGGTGCCCAAGTTGGCGCTCGGTGAGGCGGATGCGGCGATCGTCTACAAGTCGGATGTCTCAAAAGACGACCTGACCAAAGTGACCCGGATCGAGATCCCGGCCCAGTACAACGTCGTGGCCACCTACCCGCTCGGTATCCTTGCGGAGTCACCGAGCAAGGCCGAAGCAGAGTCGTTCATAGCATTCGTCCGGGGTCCGGACGGCAGTGCCATCCTGACGGAATATGGTTTTGACCCGATCCCTGCCTGAGCGTGGGATACCCCTGCTCGGCAGCCGGACGGTATTGAGGAGGGTGATGCTCTCCCTCTTCACCACCGTCCTTCTTGTAATCTTCCTCCTCTTCATCACGCTGCCGGTCGTCTCGCTCTTCCTGCGCATATCGCCGGAGGCGTTCTTCCACTCGCTCACCGAACCGGTGGTACTTGATGCGCTCTCTCTCTCCTTCGTCACCGCGACGGTGAGCACGGTGATCGTCGTCCTCTTCGGGACACCGCTTGCCCTGGTGAACGCCCGACGCGACTACACGGGGAGGGAACTCGTCGACACTCTCACCGACCTCCCTATCGTCCTCCCGCCGGCGGTGGCGGGACTCGCGTTACTGATGGCCTTCGGCCGTCGGGGCGTGATCGGGCAGTACCTCGATATCTTCGGCATCCATATCGGCTTCACTACGACCGCGGTGATCCTCGCGCAGGTCTTCGTCGCCTCGCCGTTCTACATCCGGCAGGCGCGGGCGAGTTTCGAGGCGGTCGACCGCCTCTACGAGGATGCGGCGCGGACCCTCGGGGCCTCACCCGGAGCTGTCGCTCTCCGGATCACCATCCCGCTTGCGTGGGGCGGACTCGTCTCCGGGGCGATCCTCTCGTTCGCCCGGGCTCTCGGGGAGTTCGGCGCCACGATCATGTTTGCCGGGAACTTTCAGGGCAGGACCCAGACGATGCCGCTTGCGATTTATACGACCATGCAAGGAGACATGAACGCCGCGATCAGCCTCTCCATCATTCTTGTCGTGATATCGTTTGCGGTGATCTCTGCCGTGAAGGTCGTCACCCGGAGGAGGTACTGATGCTCTCCGTCCATGTCGTGCGGCAACTGCGGGACTTTGTCCTCGACGTCGCGCTCTCGGCCCGGTCAGGCGAGACCCTCGTCCTCATCGGTGAGAACGGATCGGGCAAGTCCACGGTGCTGAACCTGATCTCCGGCATCCTCACCCCTGACCGCGGCGAGATCACCCTCGAGGACCGGACGCTCTTTTCGTCCGAAAAAAAGGTCGCTATTCCTCCCGAGAACCGGAACATCGGCCACCTCTTCCAGTCCTATGCCCTCTTCCCGCACATGACCGTCTTTGAGAACGTGGCGTTCGGCCTCCGGAGCAGGAAGGTCCCGAAAGCCGAAATAGCCGATGCCGTGGCCGAGCAGCTCGCGACGATGCACCTCTCCGACCTCGCGGACGTCAACGTCGGCCGGCTCTCGGGAGGCCAGCGGCAGCGAGTGGGCCTCGCACGGGCCCTGATCCTCGACCCCGCACTCCTCCTCCTCGACGAACCGCTTGCGGCCGTCGATATGCGGGCTCAGGCGCCGATGCGGAGTGAGCTCCACGACCAGATCCGGAACGCCGGCATCCCCTGCATCGTCGTCACCCACAACCTCCGCGACGCCCTGGAACTGGGGGATCGCCTCTGCCTCATCGAGGAGGGGAAGGTGGTGGTCGACGGTGCGCCGGAGGAGGTGCTCGGGATGCGGGAGAATGGGTTTATCGAGAGCTTTGCCGGAGAATGAGTGAGAGAAGGCATGAGGGGTGGAGGTTCCCCCCAAAAAAGATTTCGTCACGTTCTTACGTCTCGGGTGCCCACCACCCGGTCAATGGTACATGACCGCCGGGCCTCTCTCCTGCTCCTGGCACTGGTCGCGGTTCTTACTCTCGTCCCGGCATCGGATCCGCAACAGGAAAGAATGAGCCTCACCCGGGCCGACTCGCCGGGCCCCGTGCACAATAGAGGTACTCCTGTGCGTACCCCGCGTACTCCCCGAAGTAGTCCCGGCTAAATCGCCGGATCCGCTCATACTCCGCCGGGGTGCACCCCTTCCCGGAGAGGTCCGGGAGGTAGGTCTCCGCCACGATCCGGCGTATCCAGACGTCGACCGGGAACGCCTCGAAGAACCCGAACGCAAAGAGCAGCACGCAGTCCGCCGCCTTCGGCCCGACGCCCGTAAATTGCATCAGCGCCCGCCGCGCCTCTTCGAAAGGAAGGGCGGCGACTCGCTCTGCCCAGTCCGGGTGTTCTGCCACGTAAGCAGCAGCCTCGCAGACGTAATCCGTCCGGTAACCGAGTTTGCAGTCCCACAGGTCCGCGTGGGAGGTTTCTGCAAGCACCTCCGGCTCCGGGAACGCATGCGCCGTTCCAGAATGTCCGTCGATCGGCTTTCCATAGCGCTCCGCCATCAGCGCGACCCGCCGCTTCACCGCCGGGATGTTCGTGTTCGTGGCGCAGATGTAGGAGATCAGGCACTCCCAGGGCTGTTGTCTGACAAGCCGGAGGCCGCGGCACTCCTGGATGGCAGCGCCGATGATGGGATCGCGGTCGATGGATGCGAGGATCGCGGGGAGGTCCTGGTCCAGCTGGAAGTAGGCGCGGACGAACCCCGCATCCGCCCCCTCAAACGTGAGCCGGTTTGCATCCTGCCGTATCCGGACAGCCCGGCCGCAGGAGACCCCCTGCCACCACCCGTCCGCCTTCTCCCAGCGGAAGGCCTGGCCGCAGGAGAGCGTCCGGTCGAGGTCAAACGACCGGTCGTCGTGAAGCGTGATCGTCGTCATGGCCGGCGAGCCCGGCAGGTGAAAAAGAGTTGGTTATTGTGCCTTCTGCTCATCCTTCATCTGTTGGTAGACACAGGACTGCACATCCTGCCCGAGTTTCCCGATCGCGTCCGCCCGACAGCGTGCGCAATGCCGCATCTGCTTGATGAACGGGGCGCACCGGTCCTGCATCTCCCGCTTATCCTTCGGCGTCGGGGGGGTGATCCCGGCGAACTTGTACTGCGGGATGAGGGGAATGACGTTGAAGGTGAACGCTCCCATCTCACCGACCTTCTTTGCTATCTCGGGTATGTGCTCGTCGTTGATCCCGGGGATGTAGACGGTGTTTATCTTCACAAACATCTTCTTTGCAACCGCCATCTCGATCCCCTTCATCTGCTGGGAGAGGAGGAGTTCCGCCGCCTCACGCCCATGATACTTCTTCCCGTTGTACTCGACCCAGGAGTAGATCTTCTCCCCGATCGCAGGGTCGATGGCGTTGAGCGTGACCGTAACGTTCCCGACATCGTACTTCGCCAGTTCCTCGATCGACTCCGGGAGCATGAGGCCGTTCGTGCTGATGCACATGATCAGGTGCGGGAACTCCTCGTGGACCAGCCGGAGCGCCTCAAACGTCTCGGGGTTTGCAAGCGGTTCGCCCGGCCCCGCGATGCCGATCACCTTCACGTAGGGGTGCTCCTGCATGACTTTCCGGACAAGGTCGAGCGCCTCCTCCGGCGGGAGGACCCTGCTCGTCACACCCGGCCGGCTCTCGTTTACGCAGTCAAAATCCCGCACGCAGTAGTTGCACTGGATATTGCACCTCGGGGCGACGGGGAGGTGGCATCGCCCAAAGGAGTGACACGCTTTATCGGAGTAGCAGGGGTGCTCGCTGATCTTGCGTAGCTGCTCCGGATCGTAGGGGACCTCCCTGCCCTGGACCGTCGCGGTCCGATACGATTCATCGGCCATATAACATGATCTATGCGCCAGAGGATATTATATACTGATGGGTGCCGGCGGGCTTGCGGCACTCGTATCCTGCAGTCCGATCGGCCGGCTCCGTATGCACCAGGCCTTCGGGTTCCGGTGTGGGTTTTGGGGGCGCGCCGTGGCTCCTGTCAAGGATAACGGGGATCTCGGGGAGAACGAGATAAACCGGAAAGAAGCCGAAGATGCTATGATACTCCGCTGTGTACATCTGCATTCGCCTGTAGTCGCTCTGCATCCGCGATAGTTCCGCCACGAGGTCCGCAAGATGCCCCGTGCTCTGGATCTCCTCCGGAACTCTTGGGACTGTAGTGAGACGGTTCAGGATCTCGTCTCGCAAGACATGGACCTTGTAGCCGCCTACTTGCAGGAAGAGTTCGCGGCTGTAGGTCCCCTGCAGGTACCGGACGATCACGACCTGCGAGGCAAATATGGCAAAGAGCGGCAGGAGGCCCCACCCAAGAGCGAGGTTGACTGAGGCGAGAAACGTGGAGAGTGTCATCCCCGGGAGGAAGATCGCCGATACGGCGAGGATCCCGCTCGCTGCCCCCAGGGCGGTGACGAGGAGGATGACCCGCATTGCCGCCCGCCAGCCTGCCCTGATCTTCTCCTGCAGGTTCGTCCGCATTCCATCGAGTGAGAGAAAGAAGTCTGTTGTATATGGCTTGACATGCCAGATGCCGGCATAGAAGAGGATGATTGCAAGGGACTGGAGCGTGATCAGTGCTGCCGCTCCCGGCTTGAGGGATCCCGCAACCCAACCGCTGAAGAACGCAAAGAGTATATTGATGCCGAATAGCAGCCCGAACCCGGCGGCGAGAGGCTGACTGTTGATGAAGAAGGTGTCCCAGAAGACCTTCCCGAACGTCCTCCCCTCGCGGCCCAGGAGATAGGAGACCCCTCCTGCTTCCCGGATCGATCGGACGATCTCTCCGGCGGTCTCCCTGCCCCGGAAGGCCATCTTCCCGCTACCGGTCGGGATCATCAGGATGAAGGGATTCACCATATAGAGGATGAAACTCGAGACGATCCAGTAGAGCATGAAGCGGGGGAAGACGAGCAGGAAGAAGAGGTTCGCGAGGACAGCGACGAGGATGAAGGGGCCTGTGGCGTGGAGCCGGTCGTCGCGGGCGAGGAGGGACGAGTGCCGCTCCTCCTCACGCGCGATCTCATCCTTCACGTCTCTTGCGAGCGCCCCGGCCTCCCGGGCGTACCTTCCAGCGTGAATGTTGTTCTCCGGTAACACCATCTGCGGGAAGACAGTGGTCTCTCCAGGATAAATGCGTTCGCAAGATCTGGACCGTTCCCACTCCGGCGAAAGATTGGGTAGGTCAGGCTGTCTGCCGGGTGAGATCGAGCGAGGAAGACCCGGCTTCGGCCTCCCGCGCTGACCTTTCCTGCTCCATACCTAACCGCTCCTCCGCAGATTTGAGAATCAGGCCGAGCATCTCAGGATACGTCAGGCCCGCATACTTTGCCATCTTTGCGAGGTGGCCGTCCCAGCACCAGCCGGGGTTCGGATTGACCTCGAGGAGTTTCGGGCTGCCGTGCTCGTCCAGGCGCCAGTCGAACCGACAGTAGTCGCGGCACTCCAGGCGCTCAAAAAGGGCGAGACAGCACCGCACGACCAGTCTTTCGGTCTCCTCGGGGAGATCCGCCGGCCTTGATACGATCTTCCAGTACGGCGAGTCTGGAAGCCACTTCGCTTCGTAGCCGCAGAGCCGGGGAAGGTCCGGGGGCAGCGCGGAGTAGTCTTCCTCGGTGATGGGAAGCACCGTGCAATATCCCGATGGATTCCCGATGATGCCGACGCTGATATCCTTTCCCGTAAGGAACTCTTCGACAAGGAGCGACTGGTTGTATCCGAGCGTCGTCCGCAGGGAATTGATGACGTCGGAGAGTTCTTCGATGGTATGGGCGATGCTCCGTTGCGTAATGCCGTATGAGGAGTCGCCTGCGTTCGGCTTGACGATCACCGGGAGATTCATCCCGACATCGTAGGTACGGTCGCCAGGAGTGATGAAGCAGGCGTCCGGCACCGGAATTCCCATCTCTTTCGCGACTCCGCGCACGAGCGACTTGTCATAGCAGAACGCGAGTGATTGTGGTCCGGATCCCGTGTACGCGATATCGAGGATCTCAAGGAGCGCCGGCACGTGGAGTTCTTTTCGTGGATCGTTGTTGAATCCCTCGTCGCAGAGGTTGAAGGCATAATCCACCTTTCCTTTTAGTTTCGGGAGGTCCTGCATCAGAGTCTCGTGTTTACACAGGTAGGTGAACCGGTATCTTTTCAGTTCCCGGAGGGCCGCCTTCATCTGGTCGATGGTGTAGAAGTCGTCGTCGTCGAAGGTACAGGAGGGTTTCAAGGCATCGGGTTTGGCGGGGTCGCCGAGAATCACCGCGACATGTTTTGTCCTCTCCTGCCCTCTTGCCTTCGTCGTCGCCCACTCCTTCTTGAGAACCGCGGTGACGATGTGGCGGCGCTCCATCATGCCGAGGTCCTGGTTCCGTTGTGACTCCGTGGCGATGCCGTGGAAAGTGATGCCGGAGAAGCCCGCCCGTTCCAGGAGTTTTCTGAGCGCCTCGGGGGTGTAGAGACGTTCGGCATAGAACTGGTCGGCGACGACGCCCTTATTGACGTCGGTGATCACTTCCCTTGAGATCAGGCGCTGCGAATCAAGCGAGAGGGACCGCTCCCGGCAGACAAACATCGTATCGTCGATCCACTCCCACGACCTCGCCTGAAAGTGCTCCTTCAGGTACTCGCCGTCGGCCACATCCAGGAGCACCCGCCCCCAGGGCTTGAGGATGCGCCGGAGTTCGGTGAGGACCCGCAGGTCTTCCTCGACGGAATCAAAGTAACCGAAACTGTTCCCGAGGACGAGGACGACATCGTAGGTGTCGGTGCGATAGGGCAACCGGCGTGCGTCTCCTTCCCGGAACCGGATCGAGAACCCCTCTTTCTTCGCGGTCGACCGGGCACGCTGGATCAGGTAATGCGACTGGTCGAGCCCTTCGGCGTTGTAGCCCCTGCGCACAAGTTCAAGGGTGTGCCTTCCCTGGCCGCAGCAGAGGTCGAGGATCTTCGCGTCGGGCCCCAGGTTCAGGACCTGGGCGATCCGGTCGATCTCGTTTCTGGTTATCTGCTGGTCGTCGACGACGTCGCCGTCGGTCTTCAGGTAGAGACGGTTGAAGATACCTTTCCACCAGTCGGATTTCACATGCTCTTCAAGGTTCGGGACCGGACCGAACGTCCTCCTGTCCCGGTGTTTTCCCTTCAATTTGCTATCAGGGGGTTCGTCTGTGTGGATCTCATCGGTCATGCTGAGCCTCTCATCCTAATCCCATCTCCGGGATAGAATCGGCGTTTTGCCAGGTTGCAAAAGAGAGCGGTTGACACGTGCCATAGTTGGATAATCATTGAGTAGGATGGCATCGATAAAAGCGTTATGTCATCGTTCTCTCTGTCAGAGTAAACAATCACGTGATAAGAGGGTTTCACCCCCCCTGAAGCCCCCCTCACGCGCCGGAGGATGTGGGACCTGTGCTTCCCGGTGCGTGGTGGGAACCGGGTGGAGTGAGCAGATCAGGGCCGGTTTTGGTCTCCGGGATCCCGGAGAAACACCTATATGCAGGCAGGTTATTGTATATGTGCAGACTATCTGCATGGTTGAAGTATATGGATGAGAGATATCCGAGCAGGGGTCCCCGCTCGTTTGAGGGCCGCCCCCGCGAGTTCCACAAGGCAGTCTGTTCCGACTGCGGCAAAGAGTGCGAAGTTCCTTTCAAGCCCACGGAGGGTAGACCCGTCTATTGCCGCGACTGCCTCCCGAAGTACAGGAAACCCCGGTACTGAGTCGTTTGTGTGAATACAGTTTCCCACATGTGAGTGAAATCCCAATGAATGAGAGATATCCGAGCAGGGGTCCCCGCTCGTTTGAGGGCCGCCCCCGCGAGTTCCACAAGGCAGTCTGTTCCGACTGCGGCAAAGAGTGCGAAGTTCCTTTCAAGCCCACGGAGGGTAGACCCGTCTATTGCCGCGACTGCCTCCCGAAGCACAGAAAACCCCGATTCTAACTTTTTTTGGCGCGCACACGTGAGGATCCGCTCCTCGGAGTTGCCGGCCATGCGTCCGCCCCGCGCATGCAGCCCTGAAGGGTTTGCCCATTGTATTCTCCTGCCGCTCACACGATAAGCCGCCTCCTCATCAACCTGATGGCGAGGACGAAGAAGAATACTGTCGCCAATACGATCCAGACAAGGCTGAGGAG
Source organism: Methanoculleus sp. (assembly GCF_035363275.1). Classification (NCBI taxonomy): domain Archaea; kingdom Methanobacteriati; phylum Methanobacteriota; class Methanomicrobia; order Methanomicrobiales; family Methanomicrobiaceae; genus Methanoculleus; species Methanoculleus sp. The sequence goes on from NZ_DAOSET010000001.1 coordinate 33,390, forward strand.
ATTGATTGGTGAAAAGTTCGAGAGCGTTATCGCCCGGTTGATGCCGACGATGTGCGTCAGCGGGAGAACGGCGAGGGCAAAGTACTGGATCGGTTGCGGAAGCAGGTCAAGGGGGAAGAACGTCCCCGAGAAGAGGAACATCGGGGTGATGAAGAGGAACGAGGGATAGTTGAGCGCATCAATACTCGGCGTGATCGCCGTGAAGCACATCGCAATACCTGCAAAGAGAAGGCCGGCAAGGTAGGCGAAGGGGATGAGCAGCAGGGATGACGGCATGGCCACGACGCCGAAGAGGAGGAGCACCGGGAGCATCAGGGTTGCATAGATCATCCCACGGGTAGCGCCCCAGAGCATCTCCCCGGCGATCACTTCGTCGATGCTGACCGGCGTTGCGATGACGGCATCAAACGTTTTCTGGTAGTACATCCGGACAAACGACGAGTATGTGCACTCAAAGAATGCCGAATACATCACCGATATCGAGACGAGGGCCGGTGCGATGAAGACCGGGTATGGTATACCGTCGATAGCCTCGACATACGTGCCGAGGCCGAATCCCAGGGCCAGGAGGTAGAGGACCGGTTCAACGAAGGGCGGGATGAAGTTTACCCGGTAGGTCCTGAGGAAGGCGTCCCAGTTCCTCCGCCAGACACTCCATACCCTGCCGGTGATGTCGATCATCGCTCGCTCACTCTCGCAGGCTCCGGCCGGTCAACCGCAGGAAGACGTCCTCAAGGGTTGCCGGGCGAACCGTCACCGCCGCCTCGTGCCGGCAGACCTCGAGCAGGTTGCGTGCCACGTCGTGGGGACGATCCGTGAAGACCTGGATTACGTCGCCAGCAGGGTCATAGTTCACGCCAAGTCCGGTCAGGCAGGAGATCACCTTCTCTGTCTGCTCGACCTCGACGATATCGCTCCCGGCATGCTCCCGGATGAGGTCTGCCGGGGCGCCCTCGACGAGGATCTGTCCGTGATCCATGATTACCAGTCGATCGCAGAGACGTTCCGCTTCGTCGAGATAGTGCGTGGTGAGGACAAGGGTGTTCCCTGCCGCCTGGAGGCTCCGGAGTTTCTCCCAGATCAGGTGCCGCGCCTGTGGGTCGAGCCCGATGGTGGGCTCGTCGAGGATGAGCAGTTCCGGTGCGTTGATCAGGGCCCGGGCGATGATCAGACGCCGTTTCATTCCGCCCGAGAGTTTGTCGATCAGGACATCCCGTTTCTCCTCAAGTTGCATGAATGCGAGGAGTTCTTCCGCCCGCTGCTCTGCCTCCCGCTTCGGGATGCCGAAGTAGCGGGCGTAGACCAGCAGGTTTCGGTAGGCTGAAAAATCCGGGTCGAGGTTGGTCTCCTGCGGCACCACGCCGATGTGATTTTTTATCTCCCGCTGGTGGGTATCCACATCCATATCGAAGACCTGCAGGGTGCCCCCGGTCTTAGGGGAGACGCACTGGATCATCTTCATGGTCGTCGTCTTTCCCGCGCCGTTCGGCCCGAGGAACCCGAATATTTCCCCTTCTTGAACCCGGAAGGCTATACGGTCGACTGCGATGAGATCCTCAAACCGCTTTTCCAGGTCGCGCGCTACGATGACGTCGCCGATGATCGTTCCTCCTGATCTGTCAGTGAGGTCGTGCGAATAGAACACTCTTTCGCTTGCCCATCCCTCTCTCCGGCGAAGGCGGTCTCTGGCTGTCTTCCTGTATTCATCGGGAAGAAACAGCCGTAATTCTCTCTGGCCCGGCCCGGAGGCCGCATCCTTTTTGTCCGGACAGGGTCTACTAGTATAACTCATACGTATGGAGAAGCGACGATACCATGATTGATGGTGCTGGAGGGCGGGGTGCGGATCCGGACGAGGCCATCTTCCCTTCCGATCTTGTCTATGTCTCTTCGTCGGATTGTCGTGGCCGTGGAGTATTCGCCCGCCGGGATCTCGTGGCCGGCGATCTGATCGAGGTCTGCCCGGTGATCGTGCTCGGGGGATTGGATGAGCAGGAACTCCTCGATAAGACGCGCCTCTTCAACTACTACTTTGCGTGGGGGGAGCACCAGGAACTGGCCGCCGTGGCGCTGGGCTATGGGTCACTCTACAATCACTCCTACCACGCGAACGCAGACCATGTCTGTGACGTCCTCCGGGGCGAGATCCGTATCTACGCCCATCATGCCGTCCGGAAGGGCGAGGAGATCACCATCAACTACGGCGGCCGGCCTGACTGTCCGGATCCCGTCTGGTTCGATGTGGTGGAGAATTGAGTTCTCTTTATCATCTCCGTGTTCGCACTGGTTCGCTCCCGCGGAGGCGCCGGAGCACGGTTGCTGCCGGAGGAGCAGCGGTGTTTTACCGGCACCGGGAACCGGGGGTGGAGGCAACGTCCCGGTCCTCCCGGGCCGCTCCGGGTTGCGCGCCTGGATCTCCAGTGGAAATCAGGGGGTTTGCCATAATCTCCCCAGATCGTAGAGATTATCTCGATCGCCCGTAATGTCCGCCGACCCCTGTAACCGTCCCGCCGGCCCTGCAGGTGGCTCAGAAATGCCCGTCATTTTTAAGGATTTTATGGGATTAAAGGACAATTTAAGGATATCATGCCTGGCCATCTGCAACGCGGGGGCATGATCGCGGCGATATTGCCCGGAACTTCCCGGGATTTCCCTGTAAAGGCCGTGCCGGCCGATATACCGTACCGGCGTTCTAGCGTCGGATGACCAGTTGCACCTGCTCCGTCCGCACGGTCTCCCCTCCGGTCGCCGTCACCATGGCGTCCACGGTTGCGGTGGAGACAAGGGGCGGGAGGTCGGGCGCCACGACGTCGTACGTGAGCGGGGGGTAGGGCGGGGAGACCGTGCCGAGGTCGTGGTTGTCGCGGAAAACGCCCCCGAGCGCCGTAGCGGAGACAACGACATGCACGGGTGCGGAAAAGCCGCCTTTGGGGTGCACTCTGAGCGTGAACCTGACGGTATCGCCGGGCCGAACCGTGGCGGCTCCGGGGGTGACGCTGACGGAGAACGAACGGGAAACGACCTGCACCGGGGCTCCCGTCGCCACCGGCGTCCCCTGCGTTGCTGTCGGGGCCGGGAGAGGTGCGGGCTGTCCTGGAGGGGATGCGTCCTCGTCCGCGAAGAGGCCGTAGGCGATGACGATGCCGGTGAGCACGACGCAGATGAGGACCGCGATCAGCATGGGGGAATATTCTCGTACCATGGTGCCGGTACTCCCTCGATGGGTATGCTGCCAACGGTTGCTGGCGTATTTATGCGTTGCTGCCCTGCCGTTTCGGGAACTGCAGGCCGGGGAAAAAAGGGTGGGGTTGTTCAGTCGGTAGCGACCATGACATCTGTCGACTTGACCCCGGCGTAGACCTTCTTGCCGACGGCAAGCCCAAGGTTCTCCACGGACTTTTTCGTGATGACTGCGATGAGTTCGCCGTCCCCGCTAGGTTTTGATCCCTGAAACCCTGGTGCGGTCGTGCGTATTCTTCCCGTGCAGGCGGGGGTTCCACGATGCCCCCTGTCGCCAGGGATGAGGAAGAGCGCTGCTGCCTGCTCTGTCCCCGGAGTGAAAAAAAGGCTTCCCGATCAGGGTGCCGTATCGACCCTGCGCAGGAACTCCCGCACGGCCGCGAGGTACGCCTCGGTCTCTTCGAGGTGGTGGCTGTGCGAAGCGCCTTCAAAGACCTCGAGGTCCGATCCCGGCACCAGGCTCTGGTAGTATATCATGGTCGCGGGCGATGCCTCGTCGTACTCCCCGCAGGTGAAGAGCACCGGGACCGAGAGTTCGGCGAGCCGGTCGGCGACGCTGAACTCCCGGAGGATCCCCGTGCAGGTGAACTCGCTCGGCCCCCACATCTGCAGATAGATCGGCATGGCGAGCCGTTCAAGCGACCTGTTCAGGCACTCTGGCCAGGGGTCCGTCCGGCAGACGTGCCGGGCGTAATACGCCTCCATGGCGTCCTGGTATTCCGGCGAGTCGAAGTTCCCGCTCGCCTCCCCCTCCCGGACGGCCTCCTGCATCCCGTCGGGGAACGCCGCAAGGTTCGCCCTCTGATCCGCCACCCACCGATCGGCGTCCAGCAGCGGCCCGGAGAGGATCAGGCTCTCGACGCCGCCGGGGTTTGTGGAAAGCACGTATTCGGCCGCGAGGCCGCCCCCCCACGACTGGCCGAGGAGGTGCACCCGACGAAGTCCGAGCGCGTCGCGGACCTCGCCGACCTCTCCGACGTAGCGCTCCACCGTCCAGAGGGCGGGGTCGTCCGGAGCACCGGAGTTCCCGCACCCGAACTGGTCGTAGAAGACGACCGGCCGCTCGTCCGCGAGGGCCTCGAGCGGCTCGAGGTAGTCGTGCGTCATCCCCGGACCCCCGTGGAGGACCAGGAGGGGCGTTCCCGCGCTGTCCGCGCCGACGACCCGGAACCAGACCCGGCCGCCGGCGACGTCGACATAGCCTTCGCGGGTGTCGCCGTCGGTTTCTGTTATGGTGACGCTTGATGCGTCGCCTGTCCGGTCAGTCGTGATGCAGAGCGCGAGCAGCAGCGCTGCAGCTGTGAGAAAGATCAGTAACATGAGATATCCCCCGTGACCTGTTGCCCGGCATGGTTGAATCCTGAATGCACCATCAAGGAAGGTTGTCGGTCGCCTCCCCGATGTATGTGCTCTGCGGAACTGTTTGTCAGGATGTATTTAGAACGTTGCGGAATGAAATCTGAAGCGCATCCCGGTAGCGTCCGTGTTGTTCCTTCTTTCCGGATGTCATCGTCCGGTGTGAAGCAGGCCGCTCCTGAATGCTGCGTCGCGCATTGCGCTGAGTCTGTCTAATTTTCTTTCATAAACGTTTAAATTCCCTGTATCTTTGTTCTCCGTCGCCTTACCTCTTCGATATCTTTAATCCTCCAGGTGATCTTTCTTCAACCATGCATGTTATGCCCTCGCCGAAGACCGCTATAGCCCTCTTCGTTCTGGTGATGCTGGTCATACCTCCCGTGACTGCTATGTCCGCCGGGACCCTCGTCATTACGGAGCCCTCCCAAAATGAGACCACCTTTGCCGAGATGCGGGACTTTTATGTTTACGGGATCTTTCCGACACCGCTCACGCACCCCGGGAACATCCGCATCGTCCTCAAAGACGATAGCGGCGCTGTTCTCCGCACGGTCATGAGCAGCGTCGATGAGACCGGTGTTACAGCGGAGAGTTCGGTGGATATGAGTCTTGTTCCGGAAAAGTGGGGAGGGCTGTTAGCCCCGGACGTGATCATCTGGCCGGGAGGTATTACAAACGGCAGCAACAAGGTACTGGTGACCGATACCTACTACCTTGCCCTGGTACAGGGCGGCGTAACCAGGGGGATGGGAAGTTACACCGATGTCAGCGGCGGGAGACTGGAGCCGATTACGCGGGATCTGACCGCCGGAACCTACACGCTGGTCGTGGAAGGACTGGACGGGGATCTTGCCGGAGAGAGGGTGGAGAAGGAGATCGCCTTCGGCACGACCCATGCGTCCCTTGGTGTCTTCCGCCCCGATGAGAACAAGCAGAACGTAATCGGCTGGGCGGAGGAGAGAACGCCGCCGCTCCGGGTCTACCTCGGCTGGCTCCCGGGATACTTCCGGAGCGGCGACGGCGGGTATGAGATCCCGGATCGGTGGCAGGCGAATAACGCCATTGAGGTGGTAAACGACCTGCCGGGGACAACGGTCGATAGCGTTGCAACTGCAGAGAACGACTGCCTCATCTACAACATCGGCAACACCTCTGCGACCTTGCAGGTCGAACTTGCCGCGATCCTCAGGAACGGTCTTGAGGATTCCGACCATACGACGTTCACGCACTACGATGTCGGTGAGGCGTCGATGGCCTGGACGGATAGAGCGAGCGGTGCGGTCATGTCGGTAACCGGACGGTTGGTGGCGCACCCTGCCGGGACCCGGGTCGTGTACACCCGTGCGGAGATCACGGATGAGCCGGTGCGGGATAACCACTTCGCCACGGTCGTGAACGACAGCCGGAAAACGGTCGATATAACGCCGATGCAGGTGAGGATCGTGCAGGGGGAGAACCTGACGTTCTATGGGGTGACGCGGCCGAGTGCAACGACGCTGACGGATGCCGGCAGCGCCTACCGCTACATCCCTGACGACCAGATTGTCACATACGTCTATGAGAACGCAACGCTGGGGCGGTTCACGTTCACCGGCTGCCTGCATCGCGAGTTTGAAGGCGGGTACATCGGGAGTGCCAACTACGAGTTCGGGCACGCGTTTGCAAACACCTCAACGATGCCGGCAGGAACGTGGCTGCTCGCGGTGAACGCCTACAACACGACCGGGGCTCTCGTAGAAGAGACGAACCGGACGATCGAACTGGAGGTGACGGCACCGTCGCCGGCAACGACTCAGTCCACGGCGGCGGCTGTTGCTGTTGCGGCACCTGCGCCGACGGGGGCAGCGGAGGTACCCGGGTTCGGGGTTGTTTACGTGGTGGTGGGGCTTCTGGTGACGGTTGCGCTTCGCCGCAGGTGACTGTCCGTTCAGGCCCTTTTTGTTTTTCCTCGTCGGGGCTCTCCCGGGGGCTCTGGAGCAGCCCTGGATAAGTTAGACCAAAAACTGAAACCAGAAATACATAACCTGTCGGTATATACGGTTTGTCCGGTGGCAGAATGCTGCATACGGTGAAGCTGTTAGAGTTTACAACAGTGGGGAAGAAGGTTCCGAAATCCCACATGGTCTATCCTATCGTGTGTCTCCCCGAGGAGTATTCCGACCTGATTGGAGAGCGCGTGAGTATCTACGGGACTGATCACCTGGGGCAGCGGGCATTCCTCATCGTGCCGGAGAACGGTGTTGCACAACCCGGTAACGTCAGCACACAGATCTGCAGTGAAGAGCGGCTTCAGGCGCTCGAACTGCGCATCAAGAATCTGGAAGGCCGGGTGGAGAATCAAATGCGAGATAAACAGCGCTACGCTGGCAGTGCCGTGCCGCAATGGGCCTGGCCGGATTCGAACCGGCGATCTTCGCCGTGTAAGGGCGACGTCATGACCAGCTAGACCACAAGCCCTGTGGATGCCTTATAGTGTTTTGCACCGTGACGGATAAACGTGTTGCCTGCCGAGAATCCAGTGGGTCCGGTTTCCTCCTCGAAAAGGGGCTCTGGAGAACTATCCCGTATCCGTGTCACCGAAACCGGCGAACCTGCCGCTCCACCGCTGCAAACCGGACCCCGACACTCTTCCAGGTTCGTGGTTGCTCGCAAGGACGCTCATCGGAGTTTTGGGGAGAGATCCTGCCGGGAGAGAGGAGCTCACCAAAAAATGGGTTAGATGAACCCGAAGGACTTCAGCGTCACCTCGGGGTTGACGGCTCCCACGTGGTAGACCTTGCCCTCGGAGAGCTCGTTGATGACGACCTCGGCTGGAGAGAAGAGCGAGGTGTCGATCTGGTAGAAGTCGAAGTTGGCTTCCTTGAAGATATCGTAGAACGGTTTTCCGTATCCCTTGGACTTGTTGCTCGGGATCCGATCCAGGTAGTCCTTGATCTCGGGAGCGTTCATCGTCAGCATGATGCTGCCGTGGTAGATCGTAGCATCGTTGGTACTGCCCATCGCCTTCATGCCGTCCTTCTTGACGGGGGCGATCGGGGCGTGGCCGATGCCGGCGGTGATCTTCTTCGTGTCAAAGCCAAGCTCGTTCAGCTTGTAGACCGCGGTCTCGACACAGCGACCGGCGACCTGGACCGACCCGACGATCGATGCCGTGGGGGCGACAACCGCGCAGGTGTTCGCCACGTCCACGTTGCACTCTTCGGCGACCTTCTCCATCACCCCGGCGTTCGGGAGGTGGTCGCTTTCGAGACAGATGACCGCGTAATCGAACTCATCCTCGTAGTCGATGACCTCGTAGGTGTGCTTTGGCTTCAGGGAGAGTGCCCGTGCCGGCCCGCTGCCCATGGCGAAGTACTTGTTGACGTTGATTGTCCAGCCCGCTTTCTGAGCGCCGAGGCACGCGATGGCCGGGAAATCGGTGCTGACCTCGATGAACGGGATCGGGACGTCCCTGATCCGGCCCATCGTTATGTCGACCTCCCCGAGGCCGCCCATGCAGATCTCGGTGAACCGTCTTCCTGCCAGGTACCCCCCGGTGGTGCTGACGCCGCAGTCTACGATACGTGCCCCGTTGTCGAGTTCGTATGGGACGGCATGGAACTCCTCGGCATATTCGAAGAGTTCCTCAAAAATATCCAGTGCCAGTTCGTTCACGCTGAGCATGTGGAAAACCTCATCAGAATACAAACGGCGGCGAAATAGATAATTCTTATCAAACAATCCGCTCCTACCGCAGGTACTCCAGCACCCGCCTGGGATCGTAACGGAGGCTGATCAGCCTGGTCCGCCCCTTTCCCTGACCCTTTCCCTGGCGGTAGTGGAGGTTTATGAGCCGCATCGCGTCGAACTTCCGAAGTATCTCATAATACTTGGTGTAGCCGACCCGCACTTCCTCTTTGACGAAACGGTAGACGTCGCCGGCGTTCATCTCCCGATCGTCGCGCGCCGACATCTCCGCAATCCTGCCGAGCACCCCCCTCTCCTCAGCTTTGAGCGCCCGGAGCGAGTACGTAAGATGCAGGTATCGGGAGACCTCGTATGCTTTGCAGATGTCCTCCCGCTCGACGGAGCGGCGCGCCTCTTTCTCAGCGTTCAGGGTCGCCCGCTTGAGGAGGTCGATGCCCACCCTGAGGTCGCCGCTTTTCATCGTCTGTTCGACCACAAGATCCAGCATGTCGGACCGGAGGACGTTCAGGTAGAGCCCTTGCAGGATCCGCTCTTCCAGGATGCCGCGGACCTCTTCTTCCGAGTAGGGGGGAAAGTATATCTCGGTGGGCCGGAAGACCGATGCCACCCGGGCATCTACCTCGTTCTGCAGGCTGACGGACATATCGCTGACAATGGCGATGACACCGATCCGGACGCCGGGGTAGGCTTCATGGGAGCGGAGCAGAGGATAGAGGACGTGGTTGATCTCGTTCTCGTAGAGAAGGTAGTTTGCATCGTCGAGCGCCACCAGGAGCACCTGTTCTTCCCGGAGGAGTGCCCGGGCTATGGCGTCAAAGACCTGCTTGAACGACGTGCCCGATGCAGGTGGCGAGCGTCCGGTGACCTTCCTGTAAATCTGCGAGAAGACGGCGAATTTGGTGTTGTCGATCTGGCAGTTGATATACACGGGGGCCAGTTTCTTCGTGGCCTCCTCAATCTCGGCGAAGACCTTCTTGACGCTCGTCGTCTTCCCGGTCCCCGGTGGACCTCGACAGACAGTGTTGAGGGGACGAGCTCCCCGCAGGCCCGGCCGGACCTGGAAGGCAAGTTCCCTGATCTGGGCATCACGATGGTTGAACTGCTCAGGGACGTGATCGATCTCGAAGACCTCGGGATCTCGAAAAAGTGTCTCGTCCCACATAAGCAGGTTCTTCTTCATTATACAATCCTCGGGTATTGTAGTATATATAACCCCCTGGTTGTTATTTCCTCATCGAGCGGATCTAACAGGACCTACGGCTGTTCCATGCACTTCTTGCAGAGCGTTTTACTCATGAAGAGTTGAGAAAGTTTCGCCTGTGATTTCGTTACTTCTGCTCCGCACATCTCGCAGACACCCTCTCCCGGGGTGGCAGGCGGCTTTGCCGCGACCGGTTCCTGGTGCGGCGGCACCTGTACGGGTGGCGCCTGTTCGGGTTCTGGCTCTGGAACTATCTCCGGTTTTGCGGGTGGTTCGGGGGTCCGGGGCGGCTCGGTGTGTTCCGGCGCCGGGGGGATTGCGGTTTCGATGGTCCCGGGGGAGGGACAGGCATTCTCTTTCTGCCGGTGAGCCGGTTCCGTTCCAGGGGTTGCCGGTGCCGCTGGCCCGGTAGCCTTCTCGTCCGGCACCGATCCCGCGGTCGGTGTCTGCGGCCCTGCAGGTCTGGCTGCGAGAACGCGCCGCCGGTATGCATCCACCCGCTCGGCGGTCGCCGGATCACCGCGCCCGAATCTGGCAAGCATCCCGTCGAGGAACGTGATAAGGTCGTCCACATCCTCACGGGTCTCTACATCGCCCTCGACTTCGAGGCGGAGGTTTTCATAGTTCTCGAGGTTGACGGTGATCCCGATGGTGACTTCCTTCTTACTGGTCATATTTCAAGAATAATATTGTATTTCTTTATATACAATTCCTCCGGCGACCCCCACCGCCTCTCAATTCCGTCAGCCTGGTCCCGAATTCCCTCTTGCGTCTCCCGGTGGCGGTTCCGGCCGTGAACCGGAATCCGGTATCCGTAAACGCCCCAATTTTCTATCGGCGCCATTTCCTGCTCAGAACGGGACAGGCATCTCTGGCAGGAAAATATGGGCCCGCGGCAACTCGCAGGATTTGGTTGTGTGCAAGACTGGAAATACCCTGATCTCAGGGCTATATGAGAACGTTGCACCATCTGACTTTTATAGTTCTGTGCTTATGGTAAGTCGTGGTTCGCCGGATGCCGGGACGGCACCCGGGTTGCCCGGACAGGGGCGTTGTTCCCGAAGCCCGCCTTAACCGACATGCACGAACATACAACAGTGACGGAGCGCCGATCTCCCTGATGTGGCTGTGTGAAATAACCTATGCAGGTATTCGATGAGTGGTGGTGACAGTATGCCCGGTTCCGTGGCTGATGAGTACAGTCGGGGCGCTCCACACCGGGAGGCCCCGTTCAGCCTTCTTCTCTTCGGTCTCGTTCTCGGCCTCCTCTTCGTCCAGAGTGCTGCTGCAGCACCGGGAACCCCGCTCGTTGTGGCGGCAGCCGATAGCGATCCTGTATCGAAGGCATGGGCAGGCTACACCTGTGACGGCTTCGACGATCAGGTGGAGATCCAGGCGGCGCTTGATGCACTGCCGGACGGCGGTATGGTCGTCCTGAGCGGGGGTACGTTCAACTGCTCGGGGAGCATCGTTCCGGCGGCGGGGACGACGCTCCTCGGCGGGGGCCCGGAAGCAACGTCCCTTGAGTTCAGCCGGAACGGGATGCTCAACGTCTCGGAGGAGCACGTTACCCTGGACGGGTTTCATATAGCGGGGTTCGGCTACGTGAACGCGAGTACGAACACGACCCTTGACCTCGGCCAGTGGCTTGGCGTGCTCACGATCTATGCGAGCGGCGCCCGGGTCTACAACGTCACGGGAACAGCAGATGCAAGCATCCAGGCGGTCTTCCTCCTGCTTCACAACCCGAACGTCTACGCCCCCGTCCTCGAGGATATTGAGTTCGTCAATTGCCGGGCGATCGACACCGGGACCTACGGGTTCCTCCACAATGCCTGGGGATCGGAGAATACAACGATCCAAAACGTTCGCTACGAGAACTGTGCCGCAATCAACTGCGGCAGGTATGGGGCGTTCAATCCCTGGGTGACCGGGTTCGATTTTGCGGAGTTAAACGACATCGAAGGCCTCCGGGTGAGCAACTCTTCTGCCGAGGGGAGCCTGGAGTCCGGGTTCCACTTCGAGTGGGACCCGGCGAAGCGTGACTGCATATTCATCAACTGCTCGAGCAGGAACAACGGACAGAAACCCCGTCCTGACGGCTACCTGGTGGGCGACCCGGACTTCTTCGGGTCCGGTTTCTACCTCCCGGGAGGTCAGGTCTCCCTGATAAACTGCCGGGCCGAAGGGAACAGTGCATTCGGGTTCTTCATCATCAACCCGGACGGTATGCTCCTCTACAACTGTACCGAGAGCGGCACCGGTCGCGTCCCGGCCAGCGGCTCCTCCTCAAAACCCGTCTCCTACTGCATCCTCCAGTCCCTGCCCATCCCGACGAATCCATCTATCGTGATGGATCACTGCCGGAGCCTTGATTCGAATGGTTGGGGTCTTTTCGTCTGCGGCACGAAGAACGCCCTCATCAGGAACTTCACCATGACCAATCCGGCAGGCATTGACGGCATTGGGGCGGTATTGGGGTGCCCTTCCGGAGAATTTCCGGTAAACTCGACGATCGATGCAGGCATCTCCAACTCGGTCATCGATCTTGCCGCGTCGGGAGACGGGCCGCAGACGCTCTTGTACATCGTGAATAATAGAAACGTCACGTATTCCGGCAGGGTCATCTCCGATGCTGCTCAGCCGGTACTGGTCGAGTGGACCCTTGCGGGAGGTCCGGACCTCGCCGGCCTCGAGGTGCTGCGGATCAACAGCACGGCGTAGGGATCGGGACCGGCTCCATCGCGATCGGGGATGCTCCCATCCTGATAACTTCGCGTGTAGATCTTTAAGCCCCTGCATGGCCGGAAAACCTGCCATTGGTCTGCCGGGCTTCTGCACCAATCCCCTCGATTGGTGCGGGTCGGCTAAACCCTTAAATGGTACTTCTGCATCATAGGGGTATTGACCGGGTAGGAGACGTTGCGGGCTCTCCCGATCCCGTCTCCGGACGGTTCGGTTCAACCCGGGATGGTGAACTCTCACGGTCGCGGCACATCAGGACACCACGGCGACAAACATAGACGGGTCGTAATTTTATGTCAGCAAGACCATCTCTGGGGACCAGACGCATCCTCATCGCCATCGCGATCGTACTGTCGGTGATCGGCGCCGTTGTGCTGATCATGCACGTTTATCCACCGGGCCCGGTCCCGCCGCCTCCGCCTCCCCCGTTGATAACTCCGATTCCCACGACGCCAGCGGTGCCCCCGAAGGTTTCCGGGCCGACGGTCATCGTCGCGGCAAGTGACAGCAGCCCCACGTCGAAGGCCCGGGCCGACATTCTGTGCGACGGCACGGATGACCAACGCGACATCCAGTCCGCGTTTGATGCCCTGCCATTGTCGGGCGGCACGGTCTGCCTGACCGAGGGCACGTTCTCCTGCACCGGGAGCGTCTACCCCCGCGCTGATTCCATGCTTCGCGGGGAGGGGCCGAATGCGACATTCATTGAGTTCAGCCGGAACGGGCGGCTCAACATCTCCACGGAGTCCGTCACGCTCTATAATTTTCACGTCAGGGGCACCGGCTATCCCCGTATCGAGCCCGACCTCTGGCTCGGCGTGGTCACGATCTATGCAAGCCACGTGAAGATTATGGAGGTCGAGGGGACTGCCGATGCGAGCACCCAGGCGGTCTTCCTTCTGCTCCACAACCCGAACGTCTACGTCCCCGTCCTCGAGGATATCGAGTTCGTCAACTGCAGGGTCGTGGACACCGGGACCTACGGGTTCCTCCACAACGCCTGGGGGACGGAGAACACGGTGATCCGGGATGTCAGGTACCAGAACTGTCAGGCTATCAACTGCGGCAGATATGGGGCGTTCAATCCCTGGATCACCGGATTCGACTTTGCGGAGTTAAACGACATCGAGGGCCTCCGGGTGAGCAACTGCCTCGCGGAAGGCAACCTGGAGTCCGGGTTCCATTTCGAGTGGGACCCCGAGAAGCGTGACTGCATCCTTGAGAACTGCGTGAGCAGGAATAACGGGCAGAAAGCCTACCCGACAAAGGCCTACAACCTGGACGATATGTCGACGCACTACTTCGGGTGCGGTTACTACGCCCCCCGGGGAGACATCACCTTCATCAGTTGTTACTCTGAGGGAAACAGCCGGCACGGATTCTACGCCACCAGCGGTGGCAAACTCTACAACTGCGTCGACCGCAACGTCGGCGCCGGGAAGACCGATTACCGGATCATACAGCCGGCATCGTTCTACGCCGCCCCGACCCGATCAATTACTCCGTCTCTGGTGCTTGAGAACTGTTCAAGCATCGATTCAAACGGTTATGGTATTCAGATAGACTTTGCAAGCGATGTCTGGATTAAAAACTTCCGCCTGGAGAACCCGGCCGGGATCGACGGAAAGGCGACGGACCTTGGTGGATCACAGGGAGGACCGATGGCCAACTCCATAGTGAACATCTATGCATCGGGAGACCGGGCTGAGACGCTGATCTGGGCCCGGAATAACGAGAATGTCGAGTACTCGGGCCGGATTGTCTCGGATGCGGCAAAACCGTTTGTGATCGAGGGCGATCGCACCAGGAATGTCCGGATCAAGGATATGGAGATCGTCTCGGCGGACCTCGCACTGTTCACGAACGGCGTGGTCCTCGCAAATACGGTGCCTTCCGGGGCGGTAAAGTTTGAGAACGTGGTGGTCACCTCGAGCGTGCCGTGATGCCCCGTGGCGTCGATTAGGGGTGCGGTATCCGCAGGCGTGAAGCCGTGGTGTCCTCTTTCCGAATGAGGGTGAGAGGTCGGCGGGGTCCTGTCGATGCGTCGGTAACGATGCATCTTTCGGCAAATTCTGTTCCGGCCCGGGTGTCGCGTGGCATGGTGTCGCAGGTATCCCTCCCACTCCGGGGTGCGGCAGGGGATGGCTGCCGTCCTGATTGATCCGGCACGGATCTCGTTAAGCTCACGAATTTTTTTCATAAGATTGTTGGATGATCTTCTGCATCCGATGTCCGCTCACCGGTCCGGGGTCCCTCCTGGGTTCTCCGGTTTTGCCGGGGGATCGGTGTTGCGCCTGCGCTAAAGTTTAATTTATTATATATAGTTTTCTATTATAAGTTGAACTTATGAAACAGTGGAAATATGTGATTTTAATGATATCTGGCAGTTTTTTTAACATTCGGAATTATATATTTCGTTGAATTAAATTAAAAAAGATTTTAAAACATTGCTATCAGATAATGCAGTATCTCCCAAGAGGTGAGATAGTGAGAGATAGACGGACAACGAAGCTTCTAATCGCAGTGTTTCTGATTATCGGGCTCATCCCGATCGTCGGGGCACTCGAGACGACCCCCACCACGATTGTCGCGGCAAGCGACAGCAGTGCGGCCGCGAAAGCGGCGGCTGCCTATGTCTGTGATGGGGTCAATGATCATGTGGAGATTCAGGCAGCACTGAATGCCCTGCCATCATCCGGCGGTGTTGTCCTCCTTTCCAGTGGCACATACAACTGTGCGGGGATCATTGCTCCCAAAGCAGGCTCCACTCTCATGGGGGAAGGTGAATCTGAGACATTCCTGAAATTTACCCGCGATGGGCGCATCAACGTCGACCGTGAGTCTATCACGCTTGACGGGTTCCATGTCCAGGGGAGCGGCTACAGCAGCGGCGTCAAATGGCTCGGTGTAATAAACATTCGGGCAAGCCACGCAAAGCTCCACAACATCACGGGCACCGCGGATGCGAGCATCCAGGCAGTCTACCTCCTGATTCACGATCCGACAGTATACGCTCCGACCCTCGAAGACGTCGAATTCGTCAATTGCAAGGCCGTGGACACCGGGACCTATGGGTTCCTCCACAATGCCTGGGGATCGACGAACATGGTGATCAAGAACGTCCGCTATGATAACTGCGCCGCGATCAACTGCGGCAAGTTCGGCGTGTTCAATCCCTGGATCACCGGATTCGACTTTGCGGAGTTAAACGACATGGACGGCCTCCGCGTGACGAACTGCCTCGCGGAAGGCAACCTGGAGTCCGGGTTCCACTTCGAATTCGATCCGAAGGTGACGAATGCAGTCCTTGAAAACTGCACGAGCCGGAACAACGGGCAGAAAGCCTTCCCGACGAAGGCTTACAACGTAAACGACATGTCGACCCACTACTTCGGGTGCGGCTACTACGCCCCGAACTGCGACGCAACGTTCATCAACTGCGTCGCGGAAGGCAACTCCATGAACGGGTTCTACACGACGAACGGTGGTAAGCTCTACAACTGCGTCGAGAAGGACACCGGCATCGGGAGGACCGACTTCTCCTACCGGGTACCTGCCGGCTACTACAGTGTCCCGTCCCGCTCGGTTAACCCTGCCCTGGTGATGGAGAACTGCACGAGCATCAACTCGCGCGCGTACGGCCTTCAGGTCGACCTCGCGAACAACGTGAAGATCCGGAACTTCCACCTGATCGATCCGGTCGGATACAACGGTAAGGGTTCAAGCCTCGGCGGCACAAACGGTCAGTTCGACAACGCCGAGGTGAGCATCTACGCGTCGGGCAACCGTCCTGAGACGCTGGTCTGGGCGAAGGAGAACGAGAACACCCTTTTCTCCGGCCAGATCGTCTCTGACTCCGCAAAGCCGTTCGTGATCGAGGGGTACGGCACCCGAAACGTCCTCGTGAAGGATATGGAGATCGTCTCCAAGACCCTCCCCGCCGGTTCCTCCGGCGTGACCATCGTGAGCACGGTTCCGGCCGGTCAGGCGAAACTCCAGAACGTGAAGGTAACGTCCACCGGTGCTCCGGTGCCGACCCCGACCGTTCCGGTTCCCACGCCGACTACCCCAACCACTCCGACCCCCACCACACCGGTTCCCTCCGGGAAGCCGGACCTTGTGGTGACCGATATCTCCTGGAAGCCGGCAGACCCGGCCACCGGGAGCGCGGTAACGCTCTCGGCCACGATCAAGAACCAGGGTGACGCCGCCACGCCTGCGGGCGCGAAGCACGGTGTCATCTTCACCTTCGATGACGGGGCCGCCGGCCCCGGTGTCTGGTCCGACACCCACACCGGCTCGATCGCTCCGGGCGCATGGGTCACGCTGACCGCGAACGGCGGCTCGGCCGGTGCAACCTGGAAGGCCACCCTCGGTACCCACACCGTGAAGGCCAACGTGGATGACGTCAACCGGATCGCCGAAAGCGACGAAGCGAACAACGTCCGCACCGAGCAGATCACGGTCTTGAAGGCCGGATCGACGCCCACCCCGACCCCCACCACACCGGTTCCCTCCGGGAAGCCGGACCTTGTGGTGACCGGTATCTCCTGGGAGCCGGCAAGCCCGGCCCCCGGGAGCGCGGTGAAGCTCCTGGCCACGGTCAAGAACCAGGGGACGGCTCCCACGCCTGCGGGCGTAAAGCACGGTGTCATCTTCACCTTCGATGACGGGGCTGCTGGTCCTGGTGTCTGGTCCGATTCCCACATCGCATCGATTGCTCCGGGTGCATCGGTCACCCTGGCCGCCAGCGGCGGCTCGGCCGGTGCAACCTGGAAGGCCGCCCTCGGCACCCACACCGTGAAGGCCAACGTGGACGATGTCAACCGGATTGCAGAGAGCGATGAGAACAACAACGTTATGAGTAAGGAGATCGTTGTCGGCGCCAGCCCGGCTCCCGTCAGGGGAGACCTCAACGGAGATGGCAGCGTTGACTGGGCCGACGTGACGATCGCCGCCGGGATGGCGCAGGGAACCACCAGCTCCAATACTGCTGCCGACTTCGATGAAGACGGCACCGTGGACTGGAACGATGTTGCCCTGCTCGCCGATCTCTTCTTCGGCAGAACCTCCTCACTGTAATGTCTGTAGCGGGAGTCGGGGTTATCCTCCGACCACCCATCTTATTTTAATCTTGCCTGTCCGGGCGAAGGCAGCCCCGGGCTGTACCGGCCAGCGTGGCATCGAAGACCTCTTCCCACCGGCTATGCAGCCTCGAAGAGGTCGGAGCGGCGGATACATCTATATAGGTGCTGTCCGATACTGGCGCCGATGGCAGTTGCACTCCCCAAAAACTTCAGCAAGGTCAGGCAGCAGTTCCGGGAGCCGCTTATCAGGAACTCGTTCTTCATCATGGCGTCATCGTTCGTCGCTGCAGGGTTTGGGTTCTTCTTCTGGATGATCGCAGCCCGGCTCTATTCGCAGGCGGATGTGGGTATTGCAACCGCTCTGATGTCGTCTATGGGGCTCCTCATTCTCATCTCCCGGCTCGGCCTGGACCAGTCGGTGATCCGGTTCTTCCCCAGTCGCGACAAGAACAAGGTGCTCGGAACCGCCATCCTTGTGCCGACCGGGGTGGCGCTCGGCGCGGGACTGGTCTTCATCGCCGCAGTGGACATCGTATCCCCCGAACTGACGATCGTAAAGACGATTGCACCGCTCTACCTCCTCTTCCTCGGAGCTTACTCTATCACCTGGGTTCTTGAGGGTGCGTTCAACGCTCTACGGAAATCCGAACACTATTTCGCCCTGAACCTCCTCTACGGGTCGAGGATCCTCTTCCTCGTCCCCCTGGTCTTCCTCGGCGCGACGGGCATCTTCAGCGCCTTCGGTTTCTCGTTCGTCCTCGGGCTGATCTTCGCCCTTCTCCTCCTCGCCCGGTGCTCCATCCGGCCGGCATTGGGTGTGGACCGGGTCTTCCTGCGGGAGGCATGGCAGTTCTCCGCCGGTGCATACGTTGCCGGGATGCTGATGTCCGCCCCGAACATGGTCATCCCGATCCTGGTGCTCCACGTGCTCGGGGCCGAGAGCACCGCTAACTACTACATCACCTATGCGATCGTCTCGATACTCTTCATGATCCCGTACGCGTTCACGACTTCGCTCTTTGTCGAGGGGAGTCACGGGGGGGAGATGAAAAAGAGCGTGCTTCGGACGCTCGCAAGCATGTTCGCTCTGCTGATTCCTGCAATCCTCGGGATCTCCCTCTTCGGGGAGCAGATCCTCAACCTGATCGGCAAGGACTACGTCGAAGGGATAGCCCTGCTCCGGGTGCTTGCGTTCTCCGCCCTCTTCGTCTCTATATGCCAGACCTTCATATCCATCGCCAAGGTCAGAAACGAGATCCGGAGCCTCATCATCCTCAGCGGGTTCGTCAGTGTCGGCCTGCTCGGACTTGGTTACACCATGATGAACCGGTTCGGCCTCATCGGCATGGGGTATGCGTGGCTCGGCACGTACGTTGCAGGCACGTTGCTGGTCGCCGCGATCCTGAAGAAGAAAGGGTGGCTATAACTTCCGTCCTGCCTTGCTACCTCTGCAGGTAGATGGCGGAGCCGGCATTATCGTAGATCCTGTTCTGGTCCCAGGTGAACCGCCCGGCATCGACGTAGCCCGCCACAGTGACGGCCTGCTGCACTTCTATCCGGACGCTCTCCCGTACAAGGTTATACGTGCCGAAGTAGAGGTAGGAATTTGGCTCCACCAGCGACGGGTTTGTGGGGAGGTACCGCTGGTAGCCCGGATTGAATCCCAGCAAGAGCCACCAGCGCGTGCCGTCGACATAGGTGGGGCGCTCACTCCCTTCCGAGAAGAGCCATCTTGCTCCCTGCACCTCTTTGCCGTTGAAGACGGGCTTATCCCCGGTGGTTTCGAGCGCCATCGATGTCGGGCTGTCGTTCACAATCTGGTAGACGACCCCGCTGTTGAAGAGGAAGAAGACGACGAAAAAGACCGACAGCGCCTGATAGGCCGTTTTCATGAACGGTAAGGCCTGGATGGCGTGTATCTTCTCGACTATTGCCTCATAGAGCGTTATACCGCCGATGATTGCAAACGGAGCAAGGAGGATCAGGGTGATGTGGTAGAGCCGGCTGGTGTTGAGCGAGCTCGCAAAGAACGGGACGATGATGCCGGCTATGTTGATGAGGAGGAAGACGAGCGAGACGGCGAGGTAATCGGGTTCAATGCGCCACCGTTCGCGCTTGAAGATGGTTGCAAACAGTCCCACGGCAATGAGTCCCTGGGTGGCGATATGGACGACCTTCGCCAGGTTGTGCAGGGGTGTGATCGACTGGCTGGTGAGGATATGCATTCCCTGGATGGTTGTCGGGTCGAAGGATTCCGCAAAGAGGGTGTTCCATATCTTATCGCCGATGCCGGCGATGGTAGCAAATGCCGTGCCTTCGGCTACCGTCGAATACCAGAAATACGCGAGGGCGGCAAAGATGAGGATATAAGGGAGGACAAGCGTCCGGATCTGTGATTTTTTAGCGGTACTCTCCGGGGAGAGCGGGTCTACCTCCGGGGTGCCTGTCATCCAGTTGAGTCTCTTCTCTATTCCAGGCGGCAGGCGTTCAAGCGTGACCAGCAGCAGCCATGCCGGAATGAGCGAGAAGAGGTAAATGTACGAGAGGCCGTAATGTGAGACGATCATGGCAAAGCCGAACGTGACCATGAGAAATGCCTGCCTGCCCCTGTCCATGGACTTATCGATCATCACGAGGACTGTCAGCACGAGAAAGAGTTCCGCGATCTGCTGGCGGGCAAGGGAGATCATCTCTGTATAGAATGTAAAGAACGAGACGAAGAAGAAGACCGAGAGAAACCCGATCTTCGCGCTCGTCTGTTTCTCTACCGCCCGGTAGAGCCCGAGCGGCACGAGCGCAAAGAGGAGGGGGTAGAGGATCTTGAAGACCCAGACGGGATCCAGATCGCAGATGAGCGAGTAGATGGGGGCGAGCACAACGACGGAGAGCATCCCGTTTGTGTTGTACGGGATGGTCATGTCCCAGAACCCCGGTATCAGAACGCTGTTTACCAGGTGGAGCTCGTGGTGGATGTCATAGCCCCAGACATACTCCGATATCAGCGAAGTATGGTAGAGGAGCGCGAGCGCAATGGAGTAGACCGCCAGTGGGTAGCAGGAGACCGGGATGAGACGGTCAGATCCTATGGCGATTCCAATTACGGCGATCAGGACGAGCAGCAGGAAGAGGAGTGTCACCATGTGATACTCGTCGCGTATATGCGTCCCGATGATCGCGAGGAACGGGAGGATTATCAGGAACGGTGCTACCGGAGAGAGGGAGATCTCCATCTTTTGATTCACACCGGCATGTCCCGGATCCCTGGTGAGCGCGAGGTAGAGCAGAACCTGCACGACGGCGATGATCGTGAGAAAGAGAATTGCAAATGAGAACGGCCGCGTATATCCGAGTAGCGGGTAGGCGATGTTTGCGGCAAGGCCGGTGAGCATGAGGACCGCAAGGCTCAACCCGGCAGAGTAGAGGACCGTCTCAATCGTGCCGAGGTTATGAAGCCTGAGTGCCTTCAGCACGAGGACTCCGGGCAGGAAGGTGAGGTAGAGAAAGGCCAGGGCCTCCCGTGCGATAGGTATGTGATACCCGGCAAGGCCGAGGCAGACTACGCCGATGAAGGCAACCTGGAAGGCCTGGAATACCCAGAAAAACGTTTTGTTATCCCAGTCGTTCATCCTGAACGGGTTAGACAGGTGCATGTATGTGGTACCTCTGGCAAGTCTCTGATCGGTCTTGTATCCGGGAGATGTATCTTCCTCTTGTATGGCGTGTGGCAGGCCCGTATGCCGTGCACTTACTATCGGGTCTGTCTATTAAATCCTTCGTATGGTCGATAGTTCGGGGGACAGGTTGTTCTTGCGTGTCGGTTCCGGACGGGGGTCCTCCCGCGTCTCCGCTGCCGCTCATCGTTCCTTTCTGCCTGCGGAAACTGCCCCGGTGACGACCTCATCTGCAGGAGTTCTTCCCCTCCGCGGGATCGGTGCCAGCTCGCCGTAGACCGCGAGGAGGGATCGCGCGATCGTGGACCAGGCCATGTCTGTCTTCAGTTTCGTGTAGCCCTGCTCCCCCATGCGCCGGCAGGCCGCAGGATCCTTCAGCAGATTCACGATTGCACGAGCCAGTGCTTCCGGGTCGCGGGGGGGCACGACATACCCGGTCTCCCCATCTTCGACAATCTCCGGCAGGCTCCCCACGTCTGTGACTACCACCGGCCGCCGGAACCCGTATGCGGTCGGTACGACGCCGCTCTGGGAAGCTTCGAGATACGGGAGCACCACGACGCTCGCCTGCTGGAAGAGCCGGGCGCCCTCTTCATAGGGTATCCTGTAGTTGTGGATCTCGAACGTGCCCCGGCCTGCCATCGCCTCCTCGTACCTGCCGAAGTCCTCGCCCGTTCCGGCGATGACGATCCGGGCGTTCGGGATTTCCCGGGTGATGAGCGGCTCTGCCCGGATCAGGCAGTCGAGCCCTTTGTAGCGGTGGATGCGGCCGAAAAAGAGAACCCGGAGGCCGTCGGGCTCCACGTCGTCCTGCTCGAACTTAACAAACGGCGCCACTTCGTGCTCACCGATCGGGATGACGTGCACTCTCCGGCCGGAAATGTGGTACTTCTCCACCAGGATCTTCTTGAGCGCATTCCCGTGGACGAAGATCCGGTCGGGCAGGACTCGTGATGTAAAGAGAGTGAGCCGGTAGAGCAGGGAGCCTACATCCAGGAGACGGTCTTCGCCGGGATGTGGTTCGATGTCATGGAACGTTGCCACCAGCGGGTACTTCCGGAGCATGGGGAGGAGCGGGCAGAGCATGGGGTTGTTCACCTGGAAGTGGATGACGTCGGGCTCGAAATCGTTGATTGCGGCGACGATCTCCCTGAGCATCGGGTAGCACGACGGACCGAGCCTCCCGGCGTACCGGGAGTAGCCGAAGAGGTGGACCTGCACCTTCGGGTCGATGCTCGCCAGGTACTCTTCCGACCTGTAGTCGGGGAGGAGCAGCAGCACCTCGGTATGCCGGGCAAGTTCGTTTGCCATCTGAATGGTGTAGTCGTAGAACCAGAAGGTCAGGCATGCCACTCGCATAGGGGCACTCTCTGGGAGGACGTTCTATATAGAGATTGTGCCGTGGAGCGCCGTTGGAGCGATCCGCCATGGATAGGGGCGTGTGAGACCGTTGGCCTTCATTGGCGTATCGCCTCTCTTCCAGGCTGTTTTACCGGGACTCCCTGCCACATCCGGCTCCGGCGGCTTTGGATCCCGGTTGGGGGGACGGAGGCTGCGGTGTTTCGCACCGCCGGCCGGCGGTGAGGGCCGGGGTTCCCGGGTCATACCGGCGCACAGAACCGAATATCCATCCGCTCTGCGTGAAAGCGTTTCGAGAAGGGCCGTTCCCGACGATCAGCGACAGAAGGCGCGGCTATTTATAATTTTTGGTTTCAATTTCAACAATGGTATAATATGTTTTTGTATGATTCTATCTCCGGTGTGCTGAGTCTTAACCCGAACTAACCGGGTGTTTGGGTCCTATATTGTTGAATTGGCCTCATATGGGATTTTATCTTGGCAATAAAATATTTATACTGTAATGGAAAGACGGTAGTAATACCTCACAAAGAGGCTGAATGGCATGACAGATAGGCAAAATATACTAAGACTGGCTGCAGTACTTCTGGCGTGCTGCCTTATCCCGGCATTCGCTCCGGCAAGTGCAGCCGAGTCTGCAACTCCGGCCACGCTCACCGTGGCTGCAAACGATAGCACCGAACTGTCGAAGAACCAGGCAGACTATGTCTGTGACGGAGTCAATGACCAGGCCGAGATCCAGGCAGCGCTAGCCGCACTGCCGGAGGGCGGTATGGTCGTCCTGACCGAGGGCACGTTCAACTGCGCCGGGGTCATCGCACCGGCAGCGGGCACGACGCTCTCCGGCCAGGGTCCGGATGCGACGAACCTTGTGTTCACCCAGGATGGGCGCATAAGCGTTGATAAGGAGAACGTCACGCTGGACGGGTTCCACGTCGAGGGGAGCGGCTACAGCAGCGGCGTCAAGTGGCTCGGTGTAGTTACCGTCCGTGCGAGCCATGCTGCGATCCACAACGTCACGGGAACGGCGGATGCAAGCATTCAGGCGGTCTACCTCCTGATTCACGATCCGGCGGTGTACGCTCCGACCCTCGAGGACGTCGAGTTCGTCGACTGCAAGGCCGTGGACACCGGGACTTACGGGTTCCTCCACAATGCCTGGGGGTCTTCCAATAAGGTGATCAAGGACGTCCGCTACGAGAACTGCGCCGCGATCAACTGTGGCAAGTACGGGGCGTTTAACCCCTGGATCACCGGGTTCGACTTTGCGGAGTTGAACGACATGGATGGTCTTAGGGTGACGGACTGTCTCGCGGAGGGCAACCTGGAATCCGGGTTCCACTTCGAGTTCGATCCCACGGTGACGGACGCAGTCCTCGAGAACTGCGTGAGCAAGAACAACGGGCAGAAGCCCTACCCGACAGTGCCCTACAAGCAGAGCGACATGTCGACGCACTACTTCGGGTGCGGCTACTATGCTCCGAACGCTGATGTGACGTTCAAGAACTGCACCGCGGAGAGCAACTCCCTGTATGGGTTCTACGCGACGAACGGCGGCAAGCTCTACGATTGCGTCGAGAAGGATACCGGTGCCGGGAAGACCGACTACACCTACCGTAAGCCGGCCGGCTACTACAGTATCCCGAGCCGTTCAGCGAACCCCGCCCTGGTGCTTGAGAACTGCACGAGCATTGACTCGCACGGTTACGGCATCCAGGTCGATCTCGCGAAGAATATCCAGATCAAGAACTTCGAGCTCGTGAACCCGGCCGGGATTGACGGCAGGGGTGCTAGCCTTGGCGGTACGAACGGCCAGTTCAGTGACGCATCGGTGGATATCGTCGCCTCCGGCGATCAGGTTGACACACTCGTCTGGGCGAAGAACAACCAGAACGTCCAGTACTCGGGCGAGATCTCCTCCGACTCGGCCGATGCGTTCCTGGTTGAAGGCGGCCAGAACGTCAGGACCGAAGGCATGACGGTTGCGCCTGCCGGCGAGTAAATTCGTCAATACTATCGGACTCGATCCGGGTCCGCCCCATCTTTTTTTTTGGTTTTTAGAGATTTTGCCCCGGAAGCCCGCTTCCGGCTCCCGCAGGCAGACTCCTATCCCGGCCCTTGTTTGCGACATCTGCATAGAAACCCTCGATGTCACGGACGATTGCCTGCCAGTTGTACCTTGTCCGGACGAGTTCCTTCGCCTGTTCCCCGAACCTGGCCCGTAAGACGTCGTCGTCGAGCAGGCGCCCGATGGCACCGGCGAACGCTTCCGGCGTGTATTCTGTAGTGAACCCGACCGTGTTGTCGACCCACTCGAGCAGGTCCCCCTGCCCCGTCGTCACGATGGGCGTTCCGCAGAGGCATGCTTCGAGGAACGTCATAGGGAAGCCGGTGAAACTCGGTGTCACGAAGACGTCGGCGTCGGTGTATGCGGCCATCTTGTCTTCCTTGCTCACGAACCCCGTGAAGACCACCCGGTCGTCGAGGTTGAGCGATCGGACCCGTTGCCTGAACTCATCGTTGTGACCCATGTCCCCGCCCACCAGCATGAGGACAGCGTCGTCGAACTCCCGTGCGACCTCCGCAAACGAGCGGATCAGAAGGTCGATCCCCTTCGTTGGATCGAGCCTTCCTAAGTAGAGCACAACCCTCGCGGCGCCGTCGATGCCCCACGCTGCACGGAACCTGCCGCGGGCCGGAAGGTCAGAGTGCTCAGCGGGGTCGATGCCGTTCGGGAAGATCGCGATCTTCTCCTCCGCGACGCCCAGGGCGCGATAGCATTCTGCCTCTGTCTCGTTGAGCGCTATCACCCCCGAGGCGCCGAGGATCACCTCCTTCGACCAGAGTTGGTCGAAGAGTCGTTTCATTCGCCTGGAACCGGTATCCTGCGGGAGCGCCCCGTGCGCCTGGAGCACGTAGGGGACGCCGCACTTCCTCGCGTAGTGCGACGCGATGACGGTGAGCATGGTGCGGTGGTCGTGGATGTGGACCAGGTCAAACTGGTTCATCTCTCTTCGTGCGACCGCCGGCATGTAGTAAGGCAGCACCGGCGCAGCCTCCATCGGGCAATACTTTCGCAGATTTTCAAAGTAGTAGACATTCATCCCGTCGACATCGACCCGGCGGTTCGTCGGCAGGTCGCTTGGGTAGATGCTCCGGTTAGTCGTATAGACCGTGACATCGTGTCCGCTCTCGTGGAGGGTATGCGAGATGTCGTATGCGACCCGTGCCACCCCCCCCGACTCCCAGAGCGGTTTGAAGAACGGGGTGACCTGTAGTATCTTCATGCATCTCCCCCAGTGTTGCGTCCCCTCAGCCGTCTCCGGATCAGACCGGCATAGCAGTTCAGGCAGAACGGCGTCACCAGCCAGACCCCGCATTCGGCCAGGGGGGCGAACCCGTGCTGCCGGATGCGGTAGCGGTAACTCTCCAGGTTGTAGGCCAGGTAATCCTCGCTGATCTGCTCAAACCACCACTGCCGGGTGACCTCTCCGTTCTGCACTCGATCAGAGCACCTTGCTATCCAGCGTTGCACCTTCTCGCGGGTCTGCCCCTTCGCCACCTCCGGTTGGAAGTCGCTATTGATGACGCCGGGGGTGACTGTGTAGCCCCGGATACCGTGCCGGTCAAAATCTACCGAGAGGATCATAGTGCTGTTAATCTTCTCTTTGAAGATCTCGGTATCGAACTGGAAGTTCCCGAGGGAGTAGGCGATCAGGCCGCCGTTGTACCGTTCCAGCCCCTGGATGGTATGTGAGTGGTGCCCGAGAATAAGGGTTGCACCGCTGTCGATGAGGGCATGGGCAAGTCTGGTCTGGTCAGGGGAAGGATAGTAGGTGTTCTCGATCCCCCAGTGCAGGGAGACAACGATATGGTCGCACCGGCCCTTCAGTGCCCTGATGTCATTGATGATGGCCTTCTTCTTCAGTTTCGATACTGTGACGCCCGGCGGGGACCGAAATCTCCCGCTCGTATAGCCGAGGAACCCCAGCCGGATCCCGTTTCTCTCGACGACCAGCCCTGCCGGAGGTTCGTCGCCTCGCACCCCTCCGATGTAGGCGATGTCACGGGATTCGAGACCCTCAAGGGTCTTCTCAAACCCCTCCCGCCCCATGTCGAGCGTGTGGTTGTTCGCCAGGCTGAGGATATCGAACCCGGCGTCTTTGAGGTAATCGCCCGCTTCCGGCGGGGTTGTATTAACCCAGCGCTTCTGGCTCGGATCGCCGCTCTCGGAGAGGACCGTCTCCAGGTTCCCGAAGAGCAGGTCTTTCTGCCGGAATTGGTCCTGGATCAGGGCGAACGGTTTTTTTTCGTTCCTGATCCAGAGAAGCACATCTCCGACGGCCTGCAGCCGCATGGATGTCATATCTCTTCTCCGGCAGTCACTTTTCTGTTTACGGAGGATCTGGACCCGTAGTCGGCCTTCTTCATCATCTGCAGGTCCTCGCCCTCTTCGAGAAAGACCTTCATGTACGGATATCCCGGAATATTGACTTCCCTCCCTCGAAGTGTTGAGTTCCAAACTGGCAGTTCGGCGATATATATCTTTGCCCCGATTAAGGCTACGGGCGAGCCTCTCTCGGCGCGTATGGCAGTCCCGTAGGTTCCCGGGACCCACCTGTAGGTTCCCGGGCTCCACCGGGGCATAGAATGGTTCCGGCAGCAGGACCGCCCGGAATGCCGAACCATTAACTTCATGCAGGTCGAACGCTTCAATACAATATGCGGCAGATGATGAGAGTTACCCCCACTGACCGATGATGAAGCAGGGGACTGATGCCGTTCTGTGTTCATCGCAAGAGTCTGTTCTTCATATCAGGAAAGGGGCACCTGGACCTTGGAGCCTTCTTTTCCTAGAGTTCCCCTTCCGGGGTAGCCAGACATAGCAAAACCGACCGGGCGACTGTAACTGCTGTACTTTCTAGGGTTGCTGATTGAACGGCAAGACTTGTCGAGGTGGCGGCATGCCGGCTGCCAGGGGTCTTCAACCACCCAGACGAGAACTATCGACACGATAGAGTTTCAAGCCCCGCCCTTCAGGGCGGGGTAGTTGACCTCACAGAGATGAACGATATGCGGTGCGGTGTTTTCTCCCGAAGGTACGGGATAACCGGCTATAGTCGAATTCTCTGGGCCACGTCGGTCCCTGGCTGCTATCATCATCGATGGACCGAATTGGGCTGACCGGTGCAGTTACCTCCTGTCCGTCGACTATTTGGGTCGTGAATAATCTTTACCAGGCAACCGGAACTTTCATATTGCAGGACCGACTCTCAAGGAGTGGATAGGATCTGCTTGCGATTCTGTTAAAATTATTCGTCTGCTCTCTATGGGATCAGGATATCCGTTCTCCCTGATCCAGGGTTCGATCTTGGTCGAAGATCGGGGAAACGCCACACTAACGCCACTGCAGAAACATAATCTCAACAGGGTCTATCCCATAGACTCACGAAGACAGCTTAATTCAAGGGGTAGCTTAATTCAGGGTGGTGAGTATCATTGTTGAAGGTTTCAATGGGGGTCTGATTTACGCCGATTGGAGACTTGTACCGGGGAGGACTTATGGCAGCCCAACAATGGCACCATCTAATCTGTGAGAGCGTTACTGACTTCGTTTTCATGTCCATAGTCTGGTTAAGACGATCGCTACCCGTTATCTATCTCATAATTGGATCACCAACTACATCCAGTCCTTGCGGTATGCCGCTGAATTCCGTGGGTGTCGCGAGGCAAATGCAAGTAAGAAGATCGGTCTCCTGAGTTAGCAGACGAATGTCCCTGTACCGCTGGTTACACAGAATAGTGTCACGGAGGTTGCCTCTCTTCAGGTTAGAACTCTGGAGTGTCCACGGCAAACAAATCATGATTCAGAGTGCAATAAATATGGGAATCCTCGTGCTGCTCGCGATATTCATGAGCACGATGGTTATCTTAACATTTATGCAGGAAAATAGCGAGCCTGTCGCCCCTGTTTCCACGAGTAACACCATTCTGGTCACCGCACACGACAGTCCGGAAGAGTTAAAGGTGCTCGCGGATTACATCTGCGACGGCACCGCTGATCAGGTTGAGATCCAGCGAGCACTTAATGCTCTCGGCAGTGCGGGAGGCACGGTCACCCTGACCGAGGGTACCTTCCAGCTCGATAGTAACCTGAACATTCCGAGCAATGTGGTCTTAGAAGGGCAGGGGCCTGACGCTACCTGGCTCTCGTGGTCCTCCGGCCGTATAATGTGCGAAGCACAACAAAACGTCGTGCTGCGTGATTTCAAGACGACAGGCACTGGCGCAATCTTTCTCTACAACAGCGACCATGTGAAAGTCCACAATGTCACGGCAACCGTTGACAACTCCTTCTACGGCGGGGCCTTCTTCCTCTACGTAGGCAATGATGTCATGGAGGATATCGAGTTTGTCAACTGTAAGGCCATTGACTGCGGCAGGCACGGGTGGCAGAGTGCCGGAGAGGGGTCGCCAAGGGTCATCCGGAACATTCGTTACATCGACTGTGAAGCGATCAACTGCGGTCGATATAGCCAGTATTCTCCGCACGGCCAGTGGACGTGTGGGTTCCAGCTTGCAGAGAACGCGGATGTCGAGGACTGCCAGGTCATTCGCTGTTACGCGGAAGGTAATTTAGAGGCGGGGTTCATCGTCGAGGCAGCCCCGAAAAAGACACGGTTTGTTCTTCAGGACTGCGTCTCGAAGAACAACGGCCAAAAACCTGACGATTATTACAATGGTCCAGATGAGGGTATGTCGGGATGCCTCTTCGGTGCCGGGTTCTGGATCGACGGAGATATGACCCTCATCAACTGTACTGCGGCGGACAACAGAAAATATGGGTTTGCTGTGTGGTCTTCATCATCGTATACCAGCCTCTATAACAGTACAGATGCCGGTTCTGAGATCGGGCACCAGCCTGACCGCACGGACGACGTCTACAGGCCGTTAGAGGGATCACATGGAATCCCTGTGGAGTCCGGCTACCAGATGCAGAGGAAGACTAGCACTTATAACGGTACGTCAGGAAGTAGAGAGAACATAGGACTCTCCTCCACGGATCCAGATGTCCATCTTTACAGCTGCACTGACAACAGGTCGACGGTGGGATTCTGGCTGGTTGAGACGCACGGCGTCTATCTTAAGGACTGCAGCAGCCTGAATGCACGGGCTTATGCGATCTATGCGCTCGAAGCAGAGGGAGTCACGATGGAGAATCTGTGTATGACCTATCCTGCCGGTGTTAATGGTAACGGTACGTTCTTCGGCACACTCGCGCACCCGGTCCTCAACAGCCAGTTTGATATCATCGGCCAGAACAGTGCGGATGTCCGGACTGTCTACGGCGAAGGAGGCCGGGGTCTCACATTTACGGGAGTCATCCGGACTGATCACCCGGAGCCGGTGGTTATTAGGGGCGGCAGCGATGTTGATACTAGCGGGCTGCGGATTTTAACTGGAACAGAGGACAGTTACTGGCCGTAGAACTTCCTGATGAGGATTGTGATGGCATACTTATGAGAATAGTTCAGGTTACACCCTATTACCCACCGCACACTGGGGGCATTGAGCGATATGTCCATAATCTGGGCAGGGCGCTTGCCGACCGGGGCCATGAGGTAACTGTTTTGACCGCAAACATACCAGAGGGTAACCCGGTTGAGAACGACAATGGGGTCGTGGTTAAGCGCTACGCCTGCCTGGCATGCCCCTTCAGCGATCCGTTTGTGCCATCCTTCTTCAGGCCCAGTGAGAACCTCGTGGGAGCTGACATCTTGCACGTCCATAACGCATACAGCGCTGCTGCGTTGAGTGCAGCTATTGCCTGGAAAGAGTCCGGTATCCCGACGGTTCTGACACACCACGGGCAGCATATGTTCGGGGATCCGATCAGAGACCTGTTTGTGACGCTCTACCGGAAGACGGTCGAACGCTGGCTGGTAAACAGGATGGACAGGATTGTTACGCTCTCCCCCTCAGATGCGGAGTACGTATCGACCTTTGGTGTCAGCAGAGAGAAGATCTCTATTATCCCAAACGCAATCAGATCCGGGGACTTCCTGCCTTATATGGCCAGGGATACGACCGGGTTTGAGAAGGCGTATGGGCTCGAAGGAAAGAAGAGGGTGCTCTTTGTCGGGCAGATCTCGACGAGGAAAGGGGTTGACACGCTTGTGCGGGCGGTCGACCTGATTGTAAACGAGCAGGGTCGGGATAATCTGATTTTCCTTTTCATCGGGGATGGTGACTACCGGGATAAAGCACGAGAACTCGCCCGGAGCTACCACATCGACACTTATGTCAGATTCCCGGGGACGGTGGCGTTCCAGGATCTCGTCTCGGCATATCTCTCATCAGATGCATATGTTCTCCCTTCCCTCTCGGAAGGAATGCCTACAGTGATCCTGGAGGCCATGTTTTTCGGCCTGCCGATTATCACAACGAATCTGCCCTGCATCAGGGACAATTTTGGTGATCATGCTGTTTTGGTACCCCCCCGTGATGAACATACTCTGGCCTATGTTATCCCGGAGCTACTCGATGATGCTGCACGTTGCCAGCAACTCTCGACGAGGGGGAGGGAACTTGTGCGATCGAATTACACTTGGGATAGTGTTGTACTCGCATATGAACGGCTGTATGAGCAGATGCTTGGGTGATCATTCCCGTCTACCGGTTTCCAGGCTGGAATCTCTAGCACTAAGTACATCCTAGGTGTGTCGGCAGTTGAATATTTTCATGGAACTGGACACAATCGCGTAGTTCAACAACTATTAGGTCTACTATCGGTGCTAGATGGATTGAGGATAGGGTTTTCCCACGTTATCGTCTCGCAGGAGGGAGCGGGAGAGATTGCTCTTCTCCCGGCAGAGGTGTTTTTTATATAAAACGTACATGAGATATAGGGTGCAGGGATAACCAGGGCCGGCTCTTCCCGGCCTTGTCCCGTGCAATGGACCATGGTGGGCTATCGCGACAGGGAGTGAGGGCAGCTCCCTTCTCCGTGATGCGAAACTGTGCCTAGGGCACAAGTAGACAGAGCGCATTATGAGTCTTTGTCTGAGGTCGTCCTAAAAATATGTCGCCTCTCGAATTAAAATCTGGACCGTGGTATTCCGGGAAATTGATGATGATCTGTGGGTAATTGTTGAGAAATAGTTCCCACCAACGAAGCCGCATATCGGGCGGCCCCGATGTGACCTCTCGCCGGCCACAGAAAATCGAACATTTCCCTAACTGGAGATCACCGAGGTGTTCTCCATATGTTCAACGGCATCCTGTACTTTCCAACCCCGGCAAACTGCGGCACCTGATCAACACTACACCGGTACCACCTTGAACTGTGCGAGAAAGGCGTGTACCAGGTGATC
The DNA here is from genome assembly GCF_035363275.1 of Methanoculleus sp. Lineage (NCBI taxonomy): Archaea > Methanobacteriati > Methanobacteriota > Methanomicrobia > Methanomicrobiales > Methanomicrobiaceae > Methanoculleus > Methanoculleus sp. The sequence continues at coordinate 65,110 of NZ_DAOSET010000001.1, forward strand.
TTCCCTGACCCGCTCCGATCCGGTACCGGATCAGAAAGATTAATCTCGTGCACGGTGTGGCCGATATTAGGGTAATCTCGGCGAAAAATGGGATCAATCTGGCATGATTGCTATAAATTGGGCTCTGTTGAAGTGCTTCGCACACCCCCTAGAGAACACCCGGTTACCGGGAGAGGGTGATGACGTGACCTCACGTGAAGTCGCGAAGAACGCGAAGTGCGACGGTTCGTAGAACCGAAGTTCGAGCACCGCAGGTGCGAAGGTGCGACTCCCAATGGAAAGCCGTTTCACCTTCCTAGCCATGGATACAGCTTAGACGGCAGATTCAATGGACATAAGTGCTCCGATCAGGGTATACCGAAGGTTCGGAGAATATTGGGACGACCTCTCTCGTAACTGATGAAAATCGGTAATCTGGAAACAAGGGGTGTTCGTGCAATAGCCGTTTGGCTCCCAGACATAGTGTTTTTCATAACCGGTGGGAGCCTCACGTTATCCGTACCTGGACCGTGAGGCATCGGACTGGTATGAGTGTTTTCATCTGGTGTATTGGCCCCCCTCTCGGCTTCATGTGCGATTTTTACAAAAAATCGTAGTTATATCGAAAAGGTGTCCTGTTCTCCATGCCTTCAAACACGACTTTCCGGAGAATGCCACCTTTAGGGGATTCTCCCCTTCTCGCTCCTCTCCATTGCGTGACGATAGTCGCCACGGCTCAGGACATTGGGCAATCGGAGAGAAATCTGGATCTGGCGCACTTGTTTTCTGCACCTGATGCCCCGCTATCTGTCAACCGAGCCAGTGGCTAAGACATTCATGAGAGTTTTGGGGCGAGATCCTGGCATTTCTCCATCCAGTTCTACGATACATACCGGCCTGAACCCTTTGGGGAAGATATGATTTCTCATGTCATCTTCATGAAAAAGTCCTTTTCGAAAAAATCGGCAGGCTATAAGTTTTATCCGTCAATTGGCGGGTGTTGTCGTGCTCTGTTCTATGTCTCATAATGTGATATTTATATGTATATCCAAAACATATTGTTTGTTTATTCTGATGGAAATGAATTATATTTAATAAAACCCACTATATTTGATAAATACGTGATTTTAAATGTTTTTTAAAATCAATTACTATATATAGTAGAACTATGATACATAATGGACGTCGGAGCGCCTCTGCTCCGGCCCTTGAGTATAGGAGGTATGCGGTTGAGCTATCCTGTTAACGAAATACAGAAAAAACCCAAAAGAAACCCCATTCTCCACCGGAAGGTGCTGCTGCTCCTTCTGGGGTGCGTTGCTCTTGGCTGCATTGTGCAGGCCGGCAGCGCTCTGGTTGTTGCGGCAGGTGACAGTTCTGCCCAGTCGAAAGCACAGGCAGATTATACCTGCGACGGCACCGCTGATCAGGTTGAGATCCAGCGAGCACTTAATGCTCTCGGCAGTGCGGGAGGCACGGTCACCCTGACCGAGGGTACCTTCCAGCTCGATAGTAACCTGAACATTCCGAGCAATGTGGTCTTAGAAGGGCAGGGGCCTGACGCTACCTGGCTCTCGTGGTCCTCCGGCCGTATAATGTGCGAAGCACAACAAAACGTCGTGCTGCGTGATTTCAAGACGACAGGCACTGGCGCAATCTTTCTCTACAACAGCGACCATGTGAAAGTCCACAATGTCACGGCAACCGTTGACAACTCCTTCTACGGCGGGGCCTTCTTCCTCTACGTAGGCAATGATGTCATGGAGGATATCGAGTTTGTCAACTGTAAGGCCATTGACTGCGGCAGGCACGGGTGGCAGAGTGCCGGAGAGGGGTCGCCAAGGGTCATCCGGAACATTCGTTACATCGACTGTGAAGCGATCAACTGCGGTCGATATAGCCAGTATTCTCCGCACGGCCAGTGGACGTGTGGGTTCCAGCTTGCAGAGAACGCGGATGTCGAGGACTGCCAGGTCATTCGCTGTTACGCGGAAGGTAATTTAGAGGCGGGGTTCATCGTCGAGGCAGCCCCGAAAAAGACACGGTTTGTTCTTCAGGACTGCGTCTCGAAGAACAACGGCCAAAAACCTGACGATTATTACAATGGTCCAGAAGATTCGGACTCGTACGGGTGCCTTTTCGGCGCCGGGTTCTTTCTTCATGGAGACATGACTCTCATTAACTGCACTGCGGCGGATAACAGGAATTATGGGTATGCTGTGTGGTATCCATCGGCGTATGCCAGCCTTTATAATTGTACGGACACCGGTTCTGAGATCGGGTACTGGCTTGACTACACGAGTAATGTGCATTTGGAGAACTGTATCTCAGTTGACGCCAAGAAGTACGGAATCAGGGCGGCAGATGCCGGGCAAATAACTACAAATGGATTGGTCATCGTTAACCCGAAAGGTGACGGTTCAAAGAGCAACGTCTTCGGCATCTCCGGATACCCGATCAGGGATAGTTCATTTAATATCGACACCTACGGTGGCGGGGGCACCCCGGTCTCGTGTCCGAACGGTCAGAACATCCAGTTCTCCGGAACCGTCCGGTCGAACGCGGCCCAGCCTGTTGCCGTATCAGGTTCGGTCGACGTGTCGCGCCTGACCATGCAACCGTATTCTGGCGAGCAACCGTCACCGGTTACCCCCACGCCCACCACCCCGACTCCCTCCGGGAAGCCGGACCTCGTGGTGACTGACATCTCCTGGAACCCGGCAAGTCCGGCAACCGGGAGTGCGGTGACGTTCTCGGCCACCCTCAAGAATCAGGGGACTGCCCCCGCGCCTGCGGGAGTCATCACCGGTGTTGCTTTCCTCGTGGACGACAGTCTTACTGTCTGGTCGGATAGCCACACCTCTGCGATCCCACCTGGTGAATGGGTGACCGTGACCGCGAACGGCGGTCCGAGTGGTTCTGCCATCTGGGAGGCAACTTCCGGGACGCACACCGTCCAAGCCTGGGTGGATGATATCGATCGGATTGCCGAGGCTGATGAGACCAACAACGTTATGAGCAAGGAGATCGTCGTCGGCGCCACCCCGGCTCCCTCCGGGAAGCCGGACCTCGTGGTGACTGACATCTCCTGGAACCCGGCAAGTCCGGCAACCGGGAGTGCGGTGACGTTCTCGGCCACCCTCAAGAATCAGGGGACTGCCCCCGCGCCTGCGGGAGTCATCACCGGTGTTGCTTTCCTCGTGGACGACAGTCTTACTGTCTGGTCGGATAGCCACACCTCTGCGATCCCACCTGGTGAATGGGTGACCGTGACCGCGAACGGCGGTCCGAGTGGTTCTGCCATCTGGGAGGCAACTTCCGGGACGCACACCGTCCAAGCCTGGGTGGATGATATCGATCGGATTGCCGAGGCTGATGAGACCAACAACGTTATGAGCAAGGAGATCGTCGTCGGCGCCACCCCGGCTCCCGTCAGGGGAGACCTCAACGGAGATGGCAGTGTTGACTGGGCCGACGTGACGGTCGCTGCCGAGATGGCGCAGGGGAAGACCACCCCCAACACGGCTGCCGACCTTGACGGAAACGGCACTGTGGACTGGAACGACGTTGCCCTGCTCGCTGACTTCTTCTTCGGCAGGACTTCCTCGCTCTAACGCCTGTACCGGGAGCGGAGATATCTCCCTCTCTCCTGCTTTATTTTGCCCGGTTGCTAGCCGGAAATTTCTCTGCCGCTCTCGTGAACGTTACTGGTGGAGCATATCCCAAACGCTTATGAGGCTGCGCAGATCAGAAACTGAATTGTTGAAAATACTTTCCTCGTCGTAGCTCGGGTCTATGGTGTGATCTAATAGGGGTTGGGGCGTTTTAGGGCTAAATCTATTCTTCAAATTGACATATTTGTCATTTGGGGCCATACTTGTGTTGAAGTAAACTGATGCGAAATTGATCTTCAATGGCAGTCCGTTCCGTCCAAACCTTAGCGTGAGGACATATGAGCGAAAGCCTGTGGATTGGATATTCTCAGGAAGTGTCTCCTTGCTACCGTCATCGATAAGGATGGTCCACAGGGAACACTGGTTCAATCACACTCAAACCGATCTCTTCGCGATCGAGGGATTGGGCCTCCTCCATGGCTGCGAGGTTGTAAACTGTAATCTACTGGCGACTACGGAATGCAGATCTACGACCTGTTAGAGGGTCAGATCTTGGTGTTCGGTGAGTACAACATCAAGGTTAGTCTCTCTCATAAATGGACCAATAACGTCGATGTTGCTTGGATTGCCAGTTGATCCTGCATGATCTCATTCCCGCTTTCCGGGTATCCTGGACAGCGATCCGGGACGTGCGCTCTTTCATTCAGCCTGCCGATTTATACGTGAAACTATATATGCAATGATGATAACTACGTTCTTGCACCGTATGATTGAGTAGTTAACGACCTTACTCGGACGGCGTACCATAACCTGAAGGGAGATGTCCATGAAAGTGGCCCTTCTCTGCCAATATGCCAGAGAGATGGAATCGTATAAAGGTTCAAACATCTACACATCAGAACTGATATCACGCCTTGCCGGGCATGATGATATCGATCTGCATCTCATCACTATGGGTAGCGTAAACGCTACACGGCAGGAAGACGGGCTTACCTATCACATTCTCCGTAAGGGCGATCTGCTCTCCTTCCCGTATTTCCATCCTCTAGTGCTCTACAGGATGGCAAAGACAGTCAGCTCCATCGGGCCTGATATTGTCCATGTGCTCTCTACCCAGTATCCCTATTCCACAGCATGCATGCTCCTGCGGAGCGACTACCCCACCCTCGTGACAGCGTTTGGCGTCTTGGAGAGAGAGATTGCATACTACCGTGAGGATATGCGCCCGCTAGATCGGGCTCTCTCATACATCTTCCACACCTTCTTCATCCTGAACGAACGGTGGGTACTCTCACGTGCCCCCGAAATTGTTGTAGATGCCTCATCAGTCAGTGAACTTCTCCGCACGCCGGAAAACGGTCGAGTCCACGTCGTTGCCGCTGGGCTTGACCTCGAACGGCTCCGGTCGCCACTTCTCTCTCTCCTGCCGGGGGAAGGACCAGATATCGTCTTTATCAACACGCTCATCCGGCTGAAGGGTGCGGATGTTCTGTTGAGGGCTTTGCCGGGCGTAGTGGAGGCATTCCCAGACCTCAGGGTCTGTATCGGGGGAAAAGGGCCCCAGGAACCCGAACTCCGGAGACTTGCCCGGGACCTGGGGCTTGAGAGGAACGTCACCTTTCTCGGTTTCGTGCCGGACGAGGAGAAATACTGCTGCTACCGGCAGTGCAAGATAGTGGTCGTCCCGTCCCGATGGGACTGTCAGCCCTCTCCCCTTTTTGAGGCCGCAGCGTTCGGCAAACCCGTAATCGCGTCAGATATGTCCCACCCCGGTATCGTTGAGGACGGGGTGACTGGGATCATATTCCGTTCTGAAGACGCGGCTGGGCTCGGTGAGAGGATACTCTTGCTCTTGGGAGACGATGCTGCATGCGAGAGAATTGGTCGGGCGGCAGCGGCCAGGGTTGATGATTACGACTGGTCGAGGGTTGCCGAGCGCTATGTTGGGATCTATAAGGATGTAGTTGGGGAGTACGGTGGACGGACTACAGCGCCTATCGGCGCTTATCGGGAGAGGTGATCTGAACTGTACGCAGGGACTATCACGGGAGAGATTGCTGTTGGACCGCTTACCTCTCCGATCGAGCGATCGGATCTGCGCCCCACCGCCAACCCCGTTGGGATTCTGTCAAGTCTTACGGATGAACGAACCCCGCTAGTGGTGGGGAACGTCGGGCGGGTGTTCGAGAATAGCATTGTTGGGCAGGTGATGATCGCGGGGTGGAACCGACACGAGGACTTCTCCCCTGATCCCAACAGCATCAGGCTGCTTGTGCCCCCTTCCTATACAGTCGGGCTTCCGAGCCTCAGTATCGAGGCTGTGGTCTGCAGCACGCCCGCACTCGCCGCACTCGTGGGTACTGTGCCCGACTTCATTAGGGATGGTGAAACTGATTTTACCTTAGCATCAAACACCCTGGAAGACATCGTAATCTCTATCCTAGATGTCCTCGGGCGCTGGAACCCGGTACCGGTTTCTAGGGTCGCTAGGGAGTGCGTGGAACCGGAGATCACCTCCGAACGGGTGGTGGCGCAATCCACTGCCATCATCGACGGGCTCGGGAGTTGATCGCCGCGTGCATCTAGATAAGGCCCTCGCCTACCTCGGCATCGTCGCCTCGGTTATCCTTGTCATCTACCTCGCGCTCACTACTGGACGCCTGGTATACATGCTTGCCGGTGTCCTTGTCCTCCTCTCTTGCCTGCTCTGGCTTGCTATCAGGGAGAATGCACAATCGGCGTTTCCGGGACCGCAGCTCGCCGGAGTGAGTCCCGGTAAGGATCGGCTCTCCGCCGTGCTGTTCATTCTCTTCCTAGCCCTTTATGTGTTGAGCATCGCCGTGCTCTACCTCCGCGCCTCTCAGTATGAGCGGCCGCCTGGTTACTTCATCCTGACTTCGCTCATGGCTGGTGTCATCGCTGTCGAAACTCTCCTTCCATGTCGGAGAAAGGCGTCCGAGATTCTGTTGCAGGTAATTCTCCTTGGAATATCGGTGGTGTGGTCGCAGATCCTGATCATCCCGGGTATGATGCAATCTGACCCCTGGGCGCACAAGATGTTTGTATTACAGATGCTGGATCTCCATACTATTCCCCAAGGCTACATGTACACCTACATACCGCTCTTCCACCTGGAGATTGCCGGAACCTCGCTCCTGGCTGGATTGGACTATAGGCTCGCGACGATGTTTTCAGTGAGCCTGGCGCAGCTTGTAATCTTCCCGCTGGTCATCTACTCCCTTGGAACGGCCCTCTTCAATGATGAGCGGATCGGGCTGCTGGGCGGGCTCATGCTGATCACCGCAAACCAGCAGATCAGCATGGGTGTCGTGTCGATCCCTAATGCCTTCGCCGCGGTATTTATGGCCCTTGTCATCTATCTTCTATTCAAACTAAAATCTACCAGCCCAATTTGGGCTAGAAACCTTGCGCTCATCCTCCTTTTTGCCATCATCCTGACACACACCATCACAGCAGCATGCATGGCGTTGGTGCTCTATTTGACGTGGGGTGCATGTAGATTCTACGACCACATCAGGAGAGACGGCAGCACGGAAGCGTATCCTGTTACATTGGCTCTGGCCTCACTATTTCTGGCTACCATGCTTGGGTGGTGGTACTTTGTCTCAGGGCATTTTGCAGTTCTCTTGGACTTGATCCGGCAGGGTTTTTCCCAAGACTACTTCGTCCAGAATCCAAGAGTTATCGACATTTATCACGAGTTTGTGCCGGTTCTAGAACAGATCTTTAACAACACTGGCATGTTCCTCTTCTTCGCTCTGAGTCTCGTCGGCATCTTTTACCTGGTGGCACGAAGGGAGAGGAATGGTTTTGCCCTAGGGGTGGTGGGGATCACCATTCTTGCCCTCGGTTTCTTTCCGCTCGTGACGGGGCTCTCGTTCATCGAGCACAGGTGGTGGTACTTCGCCCAGATATTCCTCTCTGTCCCGCTCACGGCATCGCTACTACTGGTTATAGGGCGGTCCCGCAAAAGAACGGTTACGCTCCTGTTTGCTGCATGCATCAGCCTCTTTGTCTTTGCCATGATCGCAAGCCCGGCAGCAAACAACGACAATCCGTTTCTCTCACCGAACAGTGCCGTAAGAACCGGATTCACGAAGTCGGAGTTGCGGGCATTTGACACGGTGGATAGCATACGGGCTGGCCCGGTCGGGGCGGACAGGTATGCTCGGGTTGTGAATTACGTCGCCTCAGATCCAGATTTCATCATACCTATCGACGAGATGCTCATCGAGGGGGCCTATCGTTCGCATGGAATAAGCACAGTTCTGGTACGGGACTATATCAGGGATCATACTATTATCTGTTACGATGGGATGTTTCGGTTAACGCATGACCCGGAGAGAACACTCGATAGGGAAGAGTATGACAGGGTGTATGAATCAGGTTCAGCCAGCCTGTTTGTGCTCAATAACTCGTAAACTTGGTGAACCGATGTGGATATTTGTAGCCATGTAATCATGAAGCATGCTGAGGGTGCTGCCAGTGGTGAGGAAAACTATGCGGGTCGGACGATCGGAGGTTGTGCCTGTAGTCGTCTGGATGCTAGGGGTATCGCAGCGTATCTAAACAGAAGATTGGTCAGGCACCCTTCAGATCCTATCTTTTATACTGGATTACAGCTATCTCTTGCTCCCGCAGTCTTGAACAGAACTCTGGTATAAATGCCAGCGATGTATTAGATGTCACCATGGGTCGGATCAGGTAGCATATGAAGGGTTCTTCCAAGTTTGCATTCGATATCAGCTGGGTGTTTGTCAGTCAGATCGTCGCTCTCGGCTCTGGTTTTCTCTTAAACATCATACTGAGCCGGTGGCTTGGTCCAGCGGACTTCGGGCTATACACCCTTACGCTGACTCTATTCACCGTATCTACGCTGGTCGCGGGCATCGGCATCCCGGAGACGATCGTAAAGTACGTGGCTGACTACAAGGACGATCAGGAGCGGCTGAACACCATCGTCACCACAGGAGTTATCAATTCAATCCTGCTCGGTACCGTAGCCAGTCTTGTCTTCTTCCTCTTCTCAGGAGAAATTGCAGAGATCTTTGGGATGCCGGATTTGGCTGGCCTTATCCGGATTATTGCGCCTGCTATATCGCTCTCTGTCGTCAACACTACGCTCCTCAGCCTCCTGAACGGGCTGCGGGAGATGAGATCCTACTCGTTCCGATTCATACTCCGCTCGTTCCTTCTGATAGTGCTGGCGACGCTATTCATACTTTCGGGCTTTGGTGCGGCCGGAGCAGTGTTGGCACTGTTGTTGACCGAGATCGGGACGTTTGCGTTTGTCATCTCGGTCGCCCGCCGGCACTTCAGCCTCCAGGTTGTCGACCACTGGGCGACAACAAAGAAGATACTGACATTTGGGAGTCAGGTTTTCATCGCAGGTGCGATCTTCCTAATCAACACCTATACCGACACTCTCCTCATTGGGTATATGCTGACGGATGCTGATGTCGGCTGGTATGCGGTTGCGTTCGCAATAGCCCGGGTGGCCTTTCTCTCGCTCCCCGGTTCGATCTCCACGGTCAGTTACCCCGCGATATCAGAGTATTACAGCAAAGGTCTTCGAGATGCAGTTGAGGCCGTGATAACTAGGTCAATTAGGTACTGCCTGATCCTTCTTTCGACGGTGGGCCTTGTCCTCATCTGTCTCTCCGAGGCAATTATCACGTTCGTTTTCGGCCCTGCTTACTTGCCGGCCGTGCCAGTCATCATTATCCTCGTGTATGGGATGATTGTATTCGGAGCGGTATCATCCATTGGACCGGCCATCAGCGCCATGAACAGGCCCGGGCTCTCTTCAAAGGCGACCCTCGTGATGGCGGGAGCCAACGTCTGTTTCGACGTGACGCTCATTCCCCTGTTGGGTATAACCGGTGCGGCTATCGGCACGGTCGGATCGTACACGATACTCGCAGTGCTGATACTCTGGGTACTTCATCATGTCTTTGATATACGGATCGAGTCCGCGACTATCATAACAACGTTTGGGGTCATCACAGTACTTATAATTGCTTTTTTCCTGTTGCGGGACATGATTCACCCATATGTACTTGCAGTTCTCTTCACTGGTCTGTATGGTGTCTATATTTACCGGATTTTACTGACACCTGACGATAAAAGAGAGTTCTTCAGTATGGTCTCCCCGATATTCGTGCGCATCGCCGCAGGTCGTCTCAATAGACGCTGATCAGAGGATCGCTCCGCCATAGGAACCGAAATGAATATGGGAGTAGCCCAAAGCGGTGATGATGGACGCACTGGCCACCTGCTCGATATAGGCAAACGGAGATCCACCCCCTGGTGGCGACTCGATAGTTACCGTGTGCATGAGTACGCAGAGGAGGTGAGTGCGGCAGATGGAACGGTGAATTGAGAGAGATCCACATTGTGATCAGGTCTCTCCTCGTCGGTCTCCCCAAAGGTATGATCTCCACTCGAATCAGAGAGATGAGGTCCAGAAACAATTACAGATCGTACTACTTAAGAGCAACAGTGCTGGCTCCTGGGAATCTGGCGCGATCCTCTTGACGCAAAACCACGGATCTCACTGCTTTGTAGAGGTCAGCGGCTTCCGACCTATCTGAGCAAGCAGGGCCAGCCGGGACTCGATACGGTAAGTTTCAAGGTCGACCCGTGTGGCGCCGAAGCTTTCTTTAAATTTTTGAACTCCCTGCAGATTCCCGCTTCCCCCGAGGTTTACAAGTGAGTATCCCTTCTCTTGAGCAGACTGTAGGGCATCGTGAAGGAGCAGATGAATTGGGCGGAAAGAACGGGACGCTTCCGGGGCTGCGTTGCTCCATGTGAACATGGTATCCATGTACTCGAACGTCACGAGACCTCCGATAACTGCACCGTGCATCTCTGCCAGGCGCACCTGGACATACGGGCGGCCGTAGCGGTGCAGGAGATCATAGAAATCTAGGGAATAGGGTGGTATTCGATGTCCCCACTCTCTTGCTCTCCTCTCGTAGAGGGCGTAATACTGTCGAAACTGCATGAGACTATCTTTCTGGACGGTCTCGACATGGTTCCGCTCGGCAACCCTGATATCCCGCCGCACATGCCTGTTATATTTCTCCTCCACCGCACCTCCAGGCCCCCGCAGGCGCACGATGTGTGTATAATTCCATTGGGATAGGGTCTTCCGGATACGGGGGAGGCCGTCAGCCTGCAACGTGGCGCCTGGCGGCAGCGCGATATCAAGGGAAAGATGCCTCCCTCCGGCCATGCTGGCGATTACACTCAGCAGGAGTCTGTCGGAGGCGTCCGAAGATGAGAAAATACCGCCGTATCCGTGGGGGACGGCCTGGTAGAAGGAAAACCCGAACCGTCGCGACTCCATCATCGGGATGAGTATGTCGCCCTCGGGGGTATGGTATAGCCTTGTCGCAACTCGATAGTTGAACGCCTCTTTCATGATCTTCGCCCACTCGGGGGTATGGAAGAAATAGACGTTCTCTCTGCCATCAAGAAACGATCTCCAGGTGCCGGGAGAGACTGAATCAGTGTACTCAAACTGCATAAGTCACTGCCACCACACAACCTGCTATATCTCCCTACCTGGCCTGGTGTTGTCGCTAAACCCCGCAAGGCAGGCAGTCATACCCTCGATATCATCCGGGGTCACGCCGCAGTGGACTGGGATATTGATGATTCGCCCGGTCAGGTAACTGGTTACGGGAAACGCATCTCTCAGTCGTGACGCGACGTGCCGGAACCGGGGAAGCAGGTGTACCGGCCTTGGCCACTGGATGTTCCCCATCTCGTATCCCCGGATTCTTGCGTTCCTGATGATTGCGGAGAGCGGGTGGTTGGTCTGGTTTATCATGTTGCATTTCAGGAATGCGGGAACCTTACCTGGGGAGACCTTCGGGAGTAAGAAGGACGGGTTATCCTGCATGGCGTCGTAAATGAGGTGGGCATTCCTGTTCCGGATCGCGTTTACCGCCTGAAGGTCTTTTAATCCCCAAAACCCCGCGAGAGCCCTTGGAACGCCCATCAGCAAGTTACCTGACCCTATTCTCTTGATGGGCGGGCGGAAGACTCTTGACTTGACCTCTCCTGCGCGCAAGAGCGCTTTCTTCACAACCACGTTCCTCATATGGGGCGGTACATAACCGGTCTTATCGATCTCCCGTTCGATGTATGGGAGAAGAGCATCCTGAATGTCTTCCCATGCTGCGCACCTCTGTACCAGGTTATCTATAAGACCGAAGATCTCTTGATCGGCCCGGCAGCAGTTCTGACCAAAGTATGCGAGAAGGTCTGTTTTGTAGACTGCCCGCTCTGTGGCCATATGTTGGATGAGCATGCCGTAGACGTAGCATTTCTCATTGTAGAGCGGCATACGCATGCAGGATTTTATGACCCGCTCCACATCTTCGAAAAAGGCCGGATTGTTGACGGCCAGCATCCCCCCTTCGCCAGTCGTGAGGTGTTTTTCGTAGTTAAAACTAAAAATAGCAAAATCTCCTAATATCCCGGTGTTCTTCCCCTCAAACTCCGCACCGAGGCACTGGGCACAGTCCTCTATGACAGAGCAGCCGTTATCCTTGGCAATGGCCGGTAAGTCCGCGATATCGCATGGGATTCCAAAGAGGTGCGTTGCAATTATCGCTTTTGTCCGGTTTGTTATCTTCTCTTCAAAATGCCCTGACGGGACGTTGAAGTCGTCAAGTGCCGGTTCGACGAAAACCGGGGTCGCCCCGGACTCCAGGATGACGTCGACGACCCCCTCGTAGGTGAAGTCAGGAACAAGCACCTCGTCGCCCGGAGAGATGTTCAAAGCCCGTAACGCTATTAGCAGGGCTGCACGGGCCTGGTTTGTCGCATAGCACCGTTCTGCCCCGATGTAATCGCGAAAACGGTTCTCGAAGTCGAGGATGTGGTTCTCATCCTCCAAGTCTTCTCCAGACAGTGTATCGACGATCCGCTCGACGTTCAGGTATGCTCGAGACCGCGCTAACATTATTTCTCCCCCAAGACAATGGACAGGGTGCAGTGATCGCAGCACGTATATAATCTTCTCCCCCGGGTGAAGAGCCCCGGCCGGGCCATCCCCCTGCTGGTGTTGGTCGAGGGAGGAGTGGAGCATCATCCTCCAGATTGCCCGGAGGCGCCATCTCGCACTAGCAGATAAACCCGCTGTTGCCACCTTTCCCGGCCCTGGTCAGGCCTTTGAGTTTCTCGATGGTGTAACTCAACCCGTGCACGATGTAGTAGTTTGACTCCTGCCCCCTCACTGTAGTCTCTCCAACCCGGAGCGCCTTCTCGAGGTCTGTGCCTGCGCAGATTGTAACACCCCTCCCGATCTCAGTGTAAACATGTGCATCGCTCCCACCGGTCACCGGTTTTCCGGAGGGCTGCCCAAGCGTCGCAGCGATCGCGTTGATGCGACGCCGTGACCTGCTATTAAATACTTCAATGAGATCCACCTGCTCCATCAGGGATCTGGGTGAAGGATATTGCCGGTAGGGATGGGCAAGGACAGCAAGGCCGCCCTGGGCCCGGATCTCCTTGACTACATCGTCAAACTTCCGTGCTACGATCTCCGCATCGAGAAACAGGCCCAGAATGTCGCCGTACTCTGTTTTTATCTCTGCACCGATGACAACCAGGAAATCTTTGTCCCGATTTGCCTCATGGGCAAGGATGCCTCCGCGAATGGTGTTGTGGTCCGTTACTGCTATGCCGGCGAGGCCCCGCTTCCTGGCAATACTTACAATTTTGGCGGGGTCCATAAGAGAATCCCGGGAACAGCGGGAGTGAATGTGCAGATCGGCGATCATCTCATCATCTGGAAACCTTTTTTTCTGCCAGGATGGCCGGGGTAACCTCGTCGATAGCGGTGCAGATGCAGTCCACCCCCTCCTCGGTCATGCCTGGGTAGAGCGGCAACGTCATTTCATGTTCCCCGATAAACTCTGTCTTCAGGAGCGACCCCCGCGTATCCCCGAAAAGCCTCCGGTAGTAAGTGAAGAGATGGATCGGAGGATAGTGGATGCTCGTCTGGATCCCCCGCTTCTTCATCTCCGCCTGAAGCTCGGCTCTTGGGAGGTCCCTGGAGAGAACTACCGGGAAGATATGGTGCGAGGATTCACCATCGATTCTCCCGCCGAACGGGCACCCTATACCTTCGGTCCCCTCAAGCGCCTTTCGATACCGGTCAGCGATACGCTTCCGTCGCGCGTTGTTCTGCTTCAGGCGCCGGAGCTGGACGATGCCGAGCGCGGAGGCGACCTCACTGATGCGGTAATTATACCCAAGATCGGTGACATCGTAACTATACCCGTGCCCCCGATGCCTGTCCCAGGTCATCGTGGTCATGCCGTGCGAGCGCAGGACCTTGATCTTCTCGGCAAGTTTGTCGTCGTCGGTCACGACCATGCCCCCTTCGCCGGTAGAAAGGTTCTTGTTCGCAAAGAAGCTGAAACACCCAATGTCCCCTATTGTCCCGCACTTCCGCCCCTTATAGGTCGCACCGACTGCATGCGCCGTATCCTCGATGACCCGGAGATCATGATCGCGAGCGACCTCCAGGATCGGCTGCATGTCACAGGGATACCCCCCGTAATGGACGACGGTGATCGCCCGTGTCCGGGGCGAGACCCTCGCCCCGATCTCTTCCCATGAGATGTTCAAATTATCTGTTCCGACAATATCGGCAAAGACTGGTTTCGCTCCACAGTAGAGGACCGAGTTCGCTGTTGCAACAAACGTGAGCGATGGCGTTATGACCTCATCACCGCTCCCGATGCCGAGCACCGCGTGTGCGATGTGCAGTGCCGCCGTCCCGCTCGATACCGCAAACGCATGCTTTACGCCGAGGTAACGGGCAAATGCTGCTTCGAACTCCTCGGTCACCGGCCCCATGGAGAGCCACTTTGACACCAGAACATCCCTGACTGCATCGATCTCATCATCGTCCATCACGATATCGGAGAGAGGGATCTTCCATGCCGTCTCACTCATCCCCAACACCCAGTGTCCCGTGGAGTGCAGCGATCTCGTTATTCGCCTTCTTGTAGTCGTCGAACCTTCCGATGTCCAGCCAGTAGCCGTCGTATTTGTATGCTTTGATGGTCTCACCTGCTGCCAGCAGAACCTTGATCAGGTCCGGGAAATCGATGTATTCGTGTGACGGAATATACTCGAGGACTTTCGGGTCAAATGCGTAGATGCCCATGCTCACAAAATGCTCAAACCCTGGCTTTTCGGTATACCCAACGATGTTCTCGTCCCCGTCGGTATCCACGATCCCAAAATCAACGAAGTAATTCCTCTTGTTGAGAGCCACCGTCGCAACGGCCCCGCTCCTCTGGTGAAAGTCCATAAACTTGGAGAACGGCAGGGTCGTTAGGACGTCACCGTTCATCATCAGAAACGGTTCAGCAAGGTCGTTCTTTATGAGCCCAAGGCATCCTGCGGTCCCAAGCGGCCTCTCCTCCCACGAGTAGGTAATCGAGAGCCCGAACCTGCTCCCGTCACCGAAGAATGCCATGATAAGTTCGGCGAGGTGCCCCACCGCTATCGTCACATCCCTGACGCCATGTCCCTGAAGTTGGCGGAGGATGATCTCAAGGGTCGGCTTATCCCCAATGGGCATAAGTGGTTTGGGGATGATGGTCGTGTAGGGTTCGAGTCTCCGCCCCTTGCCGCCGGCGAGAATAACTGCTCTCATATCAGGTCACGTAGTGATTGGACCGATAAAGGTCCAGATGTTCCCGAAACCACGCAATTGTTCGCACAAGTCCTTCCTCCAGGGGCACAGAAGGAGACCAACCCACGAGGCTCCGTGCCCTGGTGTTGTCGCACCACAACCGCTCTACCTCACTCTTCTTCGGTCGCAGGCGAGCACTCTCGACGACGATCTCGATCTCTTTTCCTATAAGCGATGCAACCTTCTCAGCAATGGCCCCGATCGAGACCTCATAGTTTGATCCGATATTTATTACCTCCCCTACCGTTCTTGGAGATTCGGCGATGAGAACAAACGCACGCACCAGATCGTCGACGTAGGTATAATCCCGCGTCGGATACGTTGCACCAAGTGCTACCTCCTCCTGCACCAGTGCTTGTGCGATAATGGTCGGAATCACAGCCCGTGCAGACTGCCGCGGGCCGTAAGTGTTAAATGGTCGTATCGTGGCGATGGGGACGTCGAAGGCCCGGTAGAAACTCTCGGCCACCTTGTCGGCCCCGATCTTACTTGCAGAGTAGGGGGACTGTCCCTGGAGCGGGTGGTCCTCGTCGATCGGAACATAGCGTGCAGTCCCATAGACCTCACTCGTCGAGGTGTGGACAATCTTCTCGACACCAGAATCCCGGGCTGCCTCAAAGACGTTGAGTGCGCCGAGCAGGTTCGTCTCCACCGTCTCCCGCGGGTGGATGTAGGAGTAGGGAATGGCGATGAGCGACCCCAGATGAAAGACGATATCAACGTCATGGACAGCGGTGCGAAGGGCGTCTGCATCCCGCAGGTCGCCCATGAGGATACGTACCTGGTCTAGCCTCTCTTCAGGGAGCAGCCGCAGGAGGCCCAGGTCGTTCCTTGAGTTGTAGCGGACAAACGCCCGCACATCTGCTCCACGGTCGGCCAGATGTTCTGTCAGGTGGCTACCGATGAAACCCCCGGCCCCGGTCACCAATACTCTTTTTTCAGCCCAATCCATCACAAATGACTCCTTTCCCTCTTGATGCGCGTAAAGCAGTAAGCAAACCCTGGATGCGCAGCGTGGTATATATGCGTATCCATGTATCCAGGATCTCATCGGGGGGTATCCCCGGTTGCGGCTGGTGTCGCAACCACCCTGGTTCCAGGACTGCGATTGCAGAATAACCTGAATCGGATGTTGCAGTACCTCACCGTGACTACCAGTTTCGTGGATTTGCTCTCTTAAGCGAGTCAGATGCCGATGACTGGTGTCATCGGGGAGCTGAATCCGTATCGGGGATTTGGGGAGCAGCGAGAAAGTCAGTTCATCCTTGTCCATATTACCTACGGGCGATGGCAGGCGGCGCCGGGACTCGTGCATCCTGGGACAGCAGTGAGAGTTCATCGAGAAGCGTTCCTATAGGCATGAATGTGAACTTCATCATGAGCACGATGAGTTTACCAAGTGCTGTATGGACACCGTGGTAGGTAATGAAACGGGATACAAATGGCACTTCAAGCGGAGGAGGGCCCGGATAGAGGTCATGGGGATGAAAATAGATGTTTGCCGGTCTCTTCGAGGCTACCCTGCTGACACCCCAGGAGAGGAACTCTTTTGGAAGGGCACGGAGATAAAATCCCCCGGATATCGGGATGTTTATGCCGAGTTTGACTATGGAGAGAGGAAACTCGATGATCGAGCCTTCAGGATCGTGGACGGTGATATCATCCCTGGAAGGCCGGTAAATACCAATAGGTGCGTCTGGCACACCGTAGAGTTGCGTCCTCACCGGGAAGATGCTCGAGTCATACTGGAAGTCGTACTTCTCTAGCGTCTCGAGCGCCCACTTTGTCCTGTTGTTCAGGGAGAACGATGGCGCCCGGAATCCGATTGGGTTGTAGTCGGCGAGCAGTTCAAGGGATTTTTTGAGTTCTCCCTCAAATTCCCTCTGGTCCATCGAGTAGAGCGGTTTATGGGAGTAGGCGTGACACGCAATTTCGTGACCGCTCTGGTAGACCTCGTGGACGACCTCAGGATATTTCTCTGCGACGGCGCCAAGGACAAAGAACGTCGCCTTAACGTTGAATGCGCCGAGTAGTGCAAAGATCGGTCGCAACGATTCCTTGAACATATCCTCTCGATCCGAGGGCAGATACTCTGTCAGGAACTCGTTGCACCACCAGAACTCAAGGTCGATACTGAGTGCGTTGATCCACATGTTATCGTCTCAGGACAAATCTCCACATCTCAGAGTCAAGTGCGTAGCGTGCTGTGGCAAGTACGAAACCCAGTGTAGGCCCAGGATCGTGAAGCGAAAGAATATCATCCGGCGTGTTAAACCTGAGAAATTCTTTGAGGTTCTGCCAAGTCTTTGGGGCGCTAAGGTACCAGAGAATATCCCCAGGAAGGAGCCAGCGACACTCCACTCCCTCCTGATAATCTGGAACCGGTTCGACATCTCCATCCCTGAGCATCTGGTAGAGGAGGTAGGGGAAGTCCACACCACTCAGGATCGAGAGGTGCAGCGAGCCCCAGAAGCGGGGGTTCACCTCCATGAGTTTGAGGCTTCCGTCGCGGGCATCGATCCGGAACTCCACCATTGCAACCCCGGACCATCGCATTGCCTTCAGGAGATGGAGGGCGATCTCCGTAGCTGCCTGGGAGCGTTCGTCCTTAATGGTCTCCCGGAGGGTGCTTGCCCCACCGGAGATCGGGTAGGAACGGATCCGTCTCTGGACGGTCACTGCACGTAGTTCAGATCTCTCATTGAGGAGGGTGTAGACCCCAAGCTCCCCACCATAGGGTATGAATTCCTGGATTACCACCGGGCCAAACTCTGATGCTGAGGCCGCATACGCTTGGATTAGAGTTTCCGGATCTCTGCAGACCCTTACTCCCCGTCTACCTGAACTCACCCGGGGTTTTACGACGACCGGGTAGTCGATCTCCCCGGCGATCCTGGCTGCGTCGTCCGGATTCTCCGGGAAGAATGTTCGCGGACATGGAATGCCGTTGTCGAGGGCGATACGGAGGGTCACTCCTTTATCGTAGCCCTTCATGAAGATGTCACGGGGTGGCAGGGCGATCTGGGTGTACCGGGAGATCTCCTCTTCGTGATCGATAATGGGTTTTAAACAGGCGTCGGCAACCGGAAATATCGCATCGGTCTCCGTTGATCTCAGGGTTTCAAGGAGATACTCTATGAATTGCTCCTCCTTTCTCTTCGGTGAGGGATATACCAGCCTCCGGTTACAGTATCGCGAAAAAGCACCTGTTGCATATCTCGTCTCCTCGCCTGCAGTTACATCCAATCCCTGTTTCCCAAGCGACCTAATTACCGCAAGAGAACTCCGCATCTGTGCGTCGGTTACAAAGACGGTTCCCCGACTCAATCCTCCCCCTCCAACTCCCTACACGCTTTGGAGTGTGGTAGATACCGTTTGACTATTAATACCTGCGCCCCTGAAGTATATCCCCAACTGATAGTGTATGGCGACACCCTTTTGGATCCTGAGTTTCCCTGTCTTTATGACCGGAAATCTGAGACGGATTGTGATCGTCAGACATGTCCTGTCTGTCTTGAAGAAACGATCCACACCCGGGCCGACTGCCCCAAAGTCTTCTCGCGCCTTGTGGTTATCCGGTTGCGGTGTGCCAGCACGAGTGTCACCCCGGCGACGACGGTTGTCGATGTTTCACGACCAAACAGGCAGGAAGCCCACCCCTTTAGGGGTGGGTAGTTGACTGGTAGCAGCTAGCATTCCTGCAACTACTCCGACTGCCCCCTTGGAGCAGGGCAGATACCGTTACGACTGGCATACACCACCTTCTAGGAACCAGTAGACTCTGGCCCAACATGGAAAATCGCTCGATTATTAACGGAAATCTCCAAGCCGGTTGCACAAGCCTTTATTTTCCCGGTTATCCTGCCTGCCGGGGGTTGATGCAATCCCACTGAGACAAGGGCACACTGTCAAATATCTTCTAAATGGTTGCTCCGTGGAACGAAGGTGTTGTATAGTGCAGGGATCTGCCGGTCACCTAAAATCTGCCCGGGATCCGAGGCCGAAAGTGCTTTCGATACTCTGGATTGAATAACTTCCGGGTGAAAACCCATGTTTTCCCTCGTTGATTGTCTCAGTAGTCTCTTGATCTGATTGACAGAAAGTTATTTATATACTGAACAATAGTGTAGTCGCTGGTCAACTGCCAGGAGATTTCCATCCCTCTTCGCTCGTTTCTATCAAGAAATGGGGCCGTCACTTTCTTCAATCCATTGGGCAGTGACAGACCAGAGGAAGAGCAGCGTGTGGAGGAGTTTTTTCTGCAGTTTGAGTGGCAGTTATCCAGCGCGGAGAGTGTGGCCCTGTCGCAACTGGCTGAAGATCGAGTTCAGGCAGCCAGTCATGTGGCAGCGAAATCCCGCTACCATGGGGATCACATCGCCGCGGTCATCCCGGCCTACAACGAGGGCCTGGTGATCGGATCGGTCGTCCTCCAGGCACGGCAGCACGCCGACCACGTCATCGTCGTCGACGACGGCTCGGCTGACCGGACCGCTGATATCGCCCGGCTCGCCGGTGCCGACGTCATCGAGATGCCGGAGAACGGGGGGAAGGCGAAGGCGATGATGGCCGGGTTCGCCTGGGCCCGGGCCCTCAGCTACGAGGCTGTCGTGATGCTCGACGGTGATGGCCAGCACAACCCTGCCCAGATCCCGGCGGTGGCGGCCCCGGTCCTCGCGGGCGAGGCCGACCTGGTCATTGGTTCCCGGTTCCTTGAGATCCAGGCCGAGATCCCGAAGTACCGCATCGCCGGGCAGAAGGTTCTCAACGGGTTCACGAACCTCTCGGTGGACGGCGGGACCTTCGCGACCACCGACTCCCAGTCGGGCTTCCGGGCTCTCTCCCGGAGGGCCCTTGAGAACCTGACCTTCGTGTCGGAGGGCTACAACATCGAGTCAGACATGATCGCCCACTTCGCCCCTCTCGGCCTGAAGATGACCGAGGTCCCGATCTCGGTCACCTACGACGTCCCCCACAAGCACAAGAAGAACCCGGTCTCCCACGGCTTTGGGGTGCTCGCCCGGATCGTGGGGCTGATCGGGTACAAGCGGCCCCTCCTCTCCTTCGGGATCTCGGGGCTCTTCGTCACGCTGTTCGGGATCGGGGCGGAGTTCTACACCTTCTCGGAGTACTACCGGATCGGGCAGTTCCACTATATCGTCTTCACCGGGGGGTTTGCGGCGCTGATCCTCGGGCTGCTGCTCGTGACGTCGGGGTTGATTTTGAACTCGTTGGTGATGATTACGAAGAGTTCTGCGGCAGCCGGGAGGGGTTCACCATGATTGCGGCTGTGCCTGAGATCAGGTCGGGACTTACCACGGGATATGGTCTGCAAGTTCCCGGCTATTCCGCCAGTTGCCCGATGGGACATGTCTTGGAACTGTCGGTGACAAAGCAGGGAGCAGGATGGACGCATGAGGATCCTTTCAAAACCAATGATATGACCGGGAAATACGTCTTAAAAAAGTCGGTATCAAGATCTCTGCCCAAAAGAATCATAAATAGAACTAAGAAATGTATTCTGATTTCGCTAAATAAACGGGTTGCTGAGGATTTGTGCGAACCTATGGTTATTAAACTCCATGACCCTGCGGTCATTGGCGAGAGATGTGCACCAGAGATCACTCTTAAAATCCTGCGCGGTACTGGTTCATGCGAACCAGTGGAAAGTTTTAGACCAATGAATCAAGTTCGGTTATTGTTTATGTTTGCGTTAAATGTCTGATATTTTCATGGGAGGAAATCAGAGTGCGAATGTGTGGATCTACCCGGTGAGCGGACTATGAGGATTGGATATTTCATAGACATGTTTCCATATCAAAACCCAATTACAGGGAAGATTCTTAAGCAGTCCTCTCCAGGAGGGGCTGGAATAGTCGCATATAACCTTGCAGTTCAAATGGCGAAACGGGGCCATGAAGTCTATGTGTTTACTACGGCACAAAATGAGGATGGCTCCCTATCTAGATATGGTAATATATCGGTAATACGGTACAAGTCCAATTTTACGGTTGGCCAGGGCTCCATTGCTTTAAAGCATTTAATTAGACCGTTTTTCTCAAGCGTCGATCTCGATATTGTACATTCGCACGCTGGTGGCCTCCCCGCCCCGCTAGGAGGTGCCATATACGCCAAAAGGAAGAACATCCCGTTTGTAATTACGCATCACGCAGAGTGGATTGGAGGCTTTGGTACATTTCGTCGTAGAGCAGGGGTGTTCTTATACAACAATCTAATCTGTGATTGGCTTCTCTCCAAGAGCGACATAAATATCGCACCTTCAAAATCATTTGTAGATGTATCGGAGAATTTGAAAAAGTATCGAGATAAAATAGTAATCATACCCAATGGCTTAAATCTACAGGAATTTCAGATTCCTCAATCTAAAGGTGAATGTAGGGACATCTTGAATTTACCCATGGAAAAGAAGATATTGCTTTATATGGGGTCGCTACACCCGCACAAGGGGCCTAACGTATTAATAACGGCGATGGCTCACGTTGTGAAACAGCATCCGAACACATTGTTGCTCATCGGAGGAAAAGGTATCATCGAAGAAGATTTGAAACGGTTGACGGAAGAGTTAAACCTGCAGAACAATGTAAAATTCCTGGGATTCGTTACCAGCAAATCCAAGGCTCTTTACTATAAGGCTTCAGATCTGTTTGTTCTGCCATCGTTAACAGAAAGTTTTGGGATTGTAAATCTAGAGGCTATGGCTAGCGGTTTACCTGTGGTAGCTTCGAGTGTGGGAGGAGTTCCCGATGTTGTTAAAGATGGTATAAATGGCCTGTTGACAATCCCCAGAGATCCTGATGACCTCGCTGAGAAAATTTCGTGTCTGTGCGACTCAGAATCGCTTCGTGACAGACTTGGCAAGACTGGAGAAATACTCTCGAAAGAGTATTCTTGGGAGACAGTCTCAGATAAAACAGAGAGCGTTTATTTAGATCTCATCTGACGTGATTATTGTGACACAGAGAAGAATTGGAGTAATAACATTTCCAATAGCCCGAGCTGGAGTCGAACCATTGTCGAATCTCATAAATATACTACTAAAACAGTCAGATAATCTGCTATATGTTATAACCGGAAACGACGGATCAAAAATTGCCAACATAGACACCAGAATTCAGTCAGTAAATATATATCATCAATTGAAACAAAGCCTATTCGGTAGGGCCATATCATATGCCATTACGCAAATAAGAATTTCTATGTCCGTGTATCTAATGGCAAAAAATGTCGACAGTTGGTTGTTCTTTATAGGTGGAGAATCGTTAGTATTGCCAATAATATCTGCAAAAATCACACAAAAACCGGCCATATTGTTGTTTGCAGGTTCCGACTTAAAATCGTTGGAATCTGGAAATGGCGGTATAATAGCGATATTC
Organism: Methanoculleus sp.; assembly: GCF_035363275.1. Classification (NCBI taxonomy): domain Archaea; kingdom Methanobacteriati; phylum Methanobacteriota; class Methanomicrobia; order Methanomicrobiales; family Methanomicrobiaceae; genus Methanoculleus; species Methanoculleus sp. Next base: position 87,846 of record NZ_DAOSET010000001.1, read on the forward strand.
CGCCTATTTTCAGAGATTAACCGCATCCTAGCCGATAAACTTATTGTCTATAGTTCACTGCTAATTTCCGAGTGGAACCTCGAGAAATACCGCCACAAAATCCTCATTGCCCATGAACATTTCCTGGATTTCACGACCTTCACCATCACCACGCCCTTGCCTGACCGCCCTCCCCTCCTCGGTTATATCGGCCGGCTGACTGAGGAGAAAGGCGCCCGGAACTTCGCCCTGGCCCTCCTCCTCCTCCTTGGCAACCGGGAGGATCTTCGCGTGCTTATCGGCGGGGACGGGGAGTTGCGGGAGGCGATTTCGGCCTCCCTGCGGGAAGGGGGGGTCGCCGCCCGCGTCGACCTCCCTGGCTGGGTCTCCCGCGACGATCTCCCCAGGTACCTGAACCAGCTCCGCCTCCTCGTCCTCCCCTCCTACACCGAAGGGCTCCCGAACATCATGCTTGAGGCTATGGCCTGCGGAACTCCGGTGCTTGCGACGGCGGTTGGGGCGGTACCAGACGTTATTGTGGATGGGATAACCGGATTTATCATGGAGAACAACTCCCCGGAGTGTATCGCAGAGAATGTTATTCGGGCGCTGGATTCCCCGGACCTGGACCTGATCGCAAAGAGCGGAAAGCAGTTTGTTGAGGAGAATTTCTCTTTTGAATCAACAGTTGCCCGTTGGGAAGAAGTGCTGAGAGTGATGTAAATTGGGTTGAAAAATTTTCGTAAAACCCCGCTAACGTGCTTGCCGTTGAGGGAGTAATCCTCTTGGTTATGATGTCATCTCAAAAGTATTCAGCAACTGAAAGTCCACATGGTTCGGGGTATCTTTACGAACGTTTGCGGAGAGTTAAGCCATACCCGGCTATCAGATTCGTAGATACGGCTTCCCTCAAGGATATCGCGCCTTGGGGAATCGGGAGGGGTGACCCTCCCCTCCCGGCAGAGAGATTTTGAGATGTCCTCTGCCACTTGTGGTGCCGGGCGAGGGGTATGTTTTAAACTTGGGAAATACACTTGGGAAGTCGGTTAGGCTTCCGGAGGGGCGAATGTTCATTGAGCACATTATTTTTGGAATAGGTATCGCGGTCCTGGCCGGCATGATAACGCGAGAAACAAAGGAAAGAGATCGTTCCTGGATTATCGTAGTTGGCGCGATGGCGCCTGATATCGATATAACGGTCGATTTCCTGCATCGGGTAGTGCCTGAGCTCTTCGCTTCCGGTCTTCTGGTGTTGCCTCTTCCATTCCACGGCTCGTTTCATACAATTGGATGCCTCGTTCTCTTTGCCGTGGGAACAGGGCTTATCCTATCACGAACAGGAGTTAAATTTATCCTTGCAGTCTCTTTTGCAGGAATTGGGTTTGGGTCCCATCTGCTTGAAGATGTATTGGTATACTCCCCGCCGGGTTATCCATATCTCTGGCCATTTTCAAGCGAGAAACTCATGCTTCCTATATTTTCAGGAGACTGGGACTGGTTCGGCGTTGCGAATTCGAATGTGCTCATCGTCGCGGTCTGCCTACTTGTAGCGGTGCTTCTCACTCGAGTTCATCGAGAAGGGCTGTCACGCGCCTGACGGACAGAATTCTTTGCTACGGGTTTTTGGACATGGCCTGAGCATCGTACGCTCCAACTGATACCAGGAGGGCAACGCCGTGAAAACCAGTTGCATTGACGACTTTGAGGTGACCAACTGCCCTATTGGTTCATGATCTCACAGTACCCACATCAGTCCTGCTTGAGAAGTGATGCTCCGGGAGTTCGTCAGGTCAGAGGGGCCCGACGTCGTGGATGGGTATACGTTGGTCCCCTTCTTATGGACCCAGCAGCCCGAGTATCATCCAGAGCGCAGGTCTCATACATCCTCACAACCACAACGACCTGATCGGATACAATCTCCTGATGCAAGTGTTTGGATGGTGCTATCCACCCGTTCCTCGGGTACCGGATGCTCTGCATCGCCAATATGACCACTGCCACATTAAATTACTACACTGCCGAATCTCCGCACTTGGGGGAACCCCTCACAAAGATATGGTATCTGTAGCTGCGGGCAGCAAAGTGGACAACTCAGTCTGATTGTTCGATAATATGCAGTCTGATTATTCGATAATATGCCATGCACCTTCTGGTTAAATTGCTCTATCCTGATGAGAGGGGGTATAATCAGAAAAGAATTAATGCCGTCTCACTTCCGGAGTCCGTTTCGACTCGGTCGTCCGTTGAATGGTCTTTGTTGCTTGCATCCTCCCTTCTCCCCTCGGTCATCTCAGTCAACTACCCCCGACTGAAGTCGGGGGCATGCTGCCGTGGGTGGCATCATGCTCTTTGTAGGCTTGCGATTCCACCTCTCCCCCGGCGTCGGGGGAGCGGACCGCAATAGGCCGGTTGACGGCGGCCCTGGCAGCAAGATCGCTGCACTGTGGTGTCGTTTGCGCCAATCGCATGGAACGGTAATCCACAGGAGAGGGTTCCTGCTTCGTGCCTTCTGCGGCGCAACCAGATCTCTCTTCGTGCTCATCCGACATAATGGGCGTCCCTGCGGGGTGAAAGTGTATCGGGATATGCGGGGGGCCGATTCCTCCCCCGACTCAAGTCGGGGGGCTCCTCGGCCCATGATCCTGAAAGATAAAGACGACAACTTCCTGCACGTTCCCAGCCACGTTACCGCAAAAAGAGTGTGGTGTCCTCGTGAGGTGCAGGTGTGCTATTCAATTTCGGGTGCTGTGGCCTCCGGGAGGTGTGCATGCTCTCTGGATCGAGAGCGTGCAACCATCGACGGTTCTCTGTTTGCAGGTCGCAGAATCCATTAACAAAGAGGTACGCCCAGCACTGTGGCGTGGCAGCTCACTGGACACAACAATTTGGAGCCATTCCATGCGAACGCAGCCTCTCGTCAACTCTCCTGAATTGCAGCCGGGAGTTGATGATTAAATGGTTGTAATTTGATACGCGCATGAGGGTTGGCGCAGATGCTATCAATTACCTGACGAGGGACAGAATCACCGCTACATTCACTATGGGTTCTCACCCGGCCCGCACATTCGCCCCGCAGTTTCTCGCCTTCGTAAGTATCACCGACCCCCCGCCATCCCCGAGCACCTCCGTCGCCGCCCCTGCCGCATCCTGCATGTCCGTATCCCCTACGGCGTAGACCGTCGGTCCGAACGAACTCAGGCCCGCCCCGGCAGCGCCGGCCTGCACCATCGCCTCGAGGAGCGAGGAGACGACCGGGTGCTGCATGGCTACCTCGACTTTCTTGAATCCCAGGGCCTGTGTCCTATTGACCGCCGAGCCAAAGAGGTCGAGATCGTGCTCGACAAGCCCCGGGATCATCCGCATGAGCACCTCGTGGCAGAGTTCCCGCACCTCCTCGAGCGGCACCGGGCAGTGCGTGCGGAAGATATCGACCTCCCTTCCCCCGTGCGCCCCCGCACCGACCTCCGGCGTCACCAGCAGGATGCGCCAGTCTTCCGGGAACCGGTGCCGGGCGAGGACCGGCGGCGGTGCGATACCCCGTGATGCCGCCGAGGGACGGAACTCCTGCTTGCCCCCAATAGAGCCGAACCGGTGCCCGCCGTCCAGGATGAACCCGCCCTGCTCGAACGCCGCCGTGCCGATCCCGGAGGTCCCGCCGCGCCCGACGATCCGCGCAAGGTCGAATGCCGGGACGTTCCGGTCGTAGAGCCGGCAGAGGGCGGCGGCCGCGGCAAGCGCAACCTGTGTCCCGCTCCCGAGCCCGGCGTGCTGCCTGGCGGAGGCGTGCAGCGTGAACTCCGCGCCGCCCGGGAGCGCGAGTCCTTCCCTCACCGCCCGGGCGGCCCCGGCAACCCTGTGGCGGGCCGTCTCATCGCCGCCGCGCACGTCGATATCCGTGCTCTTCCGTGCATCGAGCACGCACCCTGGCTCGTCGAGGGTGACCCCGACCCCGCCATCCACCCTCCCCGAGGCACCGTTCATATCGAGCAGGGTGATGTGGATCCGGGATGGGGCATCGACCAGCACCCGGATCTCGTCCGCAAACGCCGTGCAGGGGAAGATCTCCTCAATCGCTATCAGCGGTTCTTCGCGGTGGATGATCCGGTATTTCCTGGAGAGCATCGATTCGCACCGATGGACATTGAACGTCCGCGCCAGGTCCGTACCGGCCGGGACGACGCGGGCGTCCGTGATCTCCCGGCGCGACTCTATCCGGTGGCGGGAGAGGATCCTGCCGATGGGGATATCCGCCCGCATGAGGTCCTGCCTGAACTCCGGGGCAAGCCGCCGGAGCGGGGTGCAGGAGACCGCGTAGATGAGGGTCTCTCCCGTAACGCTGTCCTTTAACTCCACGACACGGTAGTTGACCTCGTCGCCCGGCTCGATATTAAGTGCCGCCGCGATCTTCGGGTCGGCGCCGATGACCTCCTGAAGACGGGTGGTGATGGTGACGGAGTGACCGGTCGCCATCTCGAGGAGGTTTGTCACTGATCCGTCCGTCCCGATGAGGACTTTCTGCATCGGGGAGAGCCTTCCTATACGTTGTTCGATCTCCCGTATCCTCTCGCCGATTCTGTCTGCCGTCAGGGGTTTCATACCTGAGTACGTGATGTGTACAGGGACTACAAAAAGGTGGTGCCGGAGAATGCCGCCCCGTTCCCGGCCCGATTTACCGTGAAAAGAGCAGGGTGAGGAGGTCCGGCGCCTGCATGAGCCCCAACGATCCCTTCGCCGCCTCGCGCTCGGAGAACGCGACAACACCATCCTTCCCCTTCCCGAGTACCGCAAACGGTATTGGGTCCGCGGTGTGAGTCTTAATCCGTATCGGTGTCGGGTGATCGGGGAGGACCGCAACAATCGTCTCCGGCCGGTCCAGGATAATCCCGACCGCCTCGTCGAGCCGCTCGATCGCCCGCACCTTCTCCTCCACGCTTCCCATGTGTCCGGCTTCGTCAGGGGCCTCGACGTGCATGTAGACGAAGTCGAGGCGGTCAAGGGCATCGACCGCGTACCGGGCCTTCGCCTCGTAGTCGGTGTCGAGGAACCCGGTTGCGCCCGGGACGCGGATCACCTCCATCCCGGCGAGGCGGGCGATGCCGCTCAGGAGATCGACTGCGGAGATCACGGCGCCGGCAAGGCCGTACTTCTCGCGGAAGGGCGCAAGGAACGGCCTTCTCCCGCCGCTCCACGGCCAGACGTCGGTGGCCGGGGCCTTTCCCTCCTGCAGGCGGCGCCGGTTGACCGGGTGGTCGGCAAAGACTTCCCGGGACCGTTCCATGCAGTCGAGGAGGATGCCGGCATCGTCTCCGCGCGGGAGGTAGCCGGTGACCGGTTGACCGACGATATCGTGGGGAGGGGTGGTCAGGGCACCGTCTGCCCCGGCCACGACCATCAGGTTCCGGTAACTGACCCCGGGATAGACCCGGACGTCCCCGAGCGCGGCGTCCAGATCGCGGAGGAGTTCGGCGCCTTCGGCGCTGGAGATGTGCCCGGCGTTGAAGTCCTCCATGACCCCGTCCCGGATCGTGACCAGGTTGCACCGGTAGGCCATCTCGCCGTCGCGGAGGGTGATGCCCATGCTTGCCGCCTCGAGCGGCCCTCTCCCGGTATAGGCGGTGTGGGGGTCGTAGCCCAGGATGGAGAGGTTCGCGATATCACTCCCCGGCTCAAATCCCTCCGGGACGGTCCTGAGCATCCCGCACCGGCCCTCCCGGGCGATCCTGTCCATATTCGGTTTTTCTGCATATTCGAGGGGTGTCCTGCCCCCCAGTTCGGCAAGCGGCTCGTCCGCCATGCCGTCTCCGAGAACAATGATGTATTTCATGTAAACCCTTGTGCAATCCAGATAGTGCCTGAAACCCTGACCCGGTCGCTATTGGAGGGGGTGCCGCGTCCCCGTTATCCGAGCATGGCGCGGACCGCCGTGCGCACGCTCTCTTCCGACGTGGTAGGACACCGCCAGCCGAGACTCTTGAGTCTCTCGACCGAGAGCTGCATTCTGGGCACATCCCCGACCCAGCCGCGTGCGCCGCCGGTGAACCGGTAGCGGACGCCGGAAAGCCCCATCTCTTCCGTGACGATATCGGCGATCCTGACAACGTCGATCCAGTCCTCGGAACCGATGTTGAAGGTGTTCACCGTGTCGTGCGAGTGTTCGATCCCGAACTGCACGGCCCGGACGCACCCTCCGACCTCCAGGTAGGACTTCGTCTGCCTGCCGTCGCCGAGGATCTCGAGTTCCCGCGGGTTCTCGCGGAGCTTCCGGATGAAGTCGGAGATGACGCCGTGGCCGCTCCTCTCGCCGATGATGTTTGCAAATCGGTAGACCCATGCCGTCATGCCAAACGAGTGGCAGTACGACGATATCAGCGCCTCACAGGCGAGTTTCGTCGCACCATAGACGGATATCGGCTCAAGCGGGGTATAGGTCTCCGGCGTCGGGATGACGGCGGCATCGCCGTAGATGGTCGAGGTCGAGGTGAAGACCAGTTCCGGCACGCCGTACGCCCGCATCGCCTCGAGCACTCGGTGCGTGGCCATGATATTGTTTCTGATCTGGGAGTCCGGGGTCACGGCGCTCTGCCGGACATCGGGGTCTGCGGCGATGTGATAGACCCGGTCGGCCCCCGCGAAGTGCTCCTGCCAGCCGTCGTCGAGCAGGTTCTGCCTGACGAACGTGACCTGCCCGCCCGCCGCATGCCGTGCGAGATTCCTCTCGGTGCCCGCGCTGCAGTCATCGATGACCAGCACGTCGTCTCCCGCCGCGACCAGGGCATCGACGACGTGCGAACCGATGAAGCCGGCACCGCCCGTTACGATACAGAACATCATAGTGTAATCTCCCTCCCACGCTATAGGGTTACTGGATGGACGGTCTTGCCCATCGGCGATCGGTCGTACGGTCGGAACGGTGAGGACGAGCCAGGGGTCGGCTGCCGCGAGATGGAGCAGGATGGACGGGCAACCGGGACGGTGAATACGTGCAGGATAAAAAGAACCGGGACTCCCTGGAGTATAGGAAAGATCAATACTCGTGCAGGGGCCATTCTACGACCGGACAGTCCGCGTAGGGGCATGTTTTTTACGAATGCTTTTAACTTGTGGGGTTGAAGGGGCGAAGCGAGAAGTCCCCGGTCTTTAGGCCGGGGATGAAAGCGGAGCCCCTTCGTCATTACGATAAGTATATCTACTTTTTGGGTGTAATAATATTATATACCCAATATGAAGTATAAACTTGATAAATCTGCGCATTCGGTCTTCGCACTCTATTATCACTTGGTGATAGTAGTGAAGTATCGCCGGAAAGCGTTGTATTCCGATGATATTCGAGAACGTCTAAAAGAGATTGTATGGGATTTGTCAACCGAATTGGGTATTGATGTGGTTGCACAAGAACCCGCAGAAGATCATTATCATCTTCTCTTCAAAGCAACTCCAAAAACCAATCTCGTTAATGCGGTCAATGTCATAAAAGGAGTATCTTCACGGAGATTACGACAAGAGTTCCCGGAAACAAAGAATCTACTATGGGGAGATTCATTCTGGTCTTCATCGTATTTCCTTGCAACATCGGGACAAGTTAGTCTTGATGTCTTAAAAGAGTATGTGGAATCCCAAACGGAGAAATAAATGATCGCCTCCTACAAGTATCGGGCATATCCAAATGATGTCGTAGAATTACGACTCAACAACGCTCTTGATACTTGTAGGTGGCTTTACAACAAACTTCTTGAAGAGTGTAATACATCACGGGGAAATGGAATATCTCCAACAATGCAAAATTTACAAGCCCGGATTGTTACATTGAAGAAAGAGAATCCACGTCTGAATGAAGTGTATTCGAAAACACTTCAAATGGTAAATTATACACTTTGGAGTAACATCCGTGCTCTTTCTCAAATGAAGAAACGCGGACGAAAGATCGGTAAACTTCGGTTCAAGAGTACGTTTCGATATCGGACGATTAACTACAACCAATCAGGATTCAAGATCGATAGAGAACACGGTACGGTTACATTCTCGAAGATCGGTACGATTCCATTCGATATGTATCGACCATATTCGGGAACCGTAAAAGGAGTTTTGATCACACGATCTCGTGATAAATGGTACGTAGTTATTCAAACTGAACAAAAGGTTTTGACATCGAAACGCGATGGGCGTTCGGTTGGAATTGATGTTGGATTAACTTCATTCGCTATCGATAGCGATGGTGTTGTAATTGAGAATCCTCGATTCTATGAACATTCGTTGAAGAAAATTCGTAAATTACATCGGAGTGTGTCTCGGAAACAGAAGTTTTCGCAAAACTGGAAGAAAGCGGAATGTAAGTTATCGAAGGTGTATGAGCATGTTACGAATCAAAAGAAAGATTTTCTTCACAAATTGTCTCGATACTACGTTGATACGTATGCGACCGTATGTATTGAAGATTTAGATATCAAACGACTTAAAGAGAAAGGTAATTCCACAGGGTTGCATCGGAGTATTCATGATGCTTCATGGGGTCGATTCTATTCTTATCTTATGTACAAGGCTGAAAGTGCTGGTACGAATATCATTAAAGTCGATCCCCGGAATACTTCTCAAATGTGTTCAAACTGTGGAAGTATCGTGAAAAAGACACTTTCTGATCGAATCCACGAATGTCCATACTGTGGATTTATTGCAGATCGAGATTATAATGCTGCGGTGAACATTCACCGCGTGGGGATGGAACAGCCCTTTGAGCCTGTAGAGGTAATACCGCTACATCACAGAAATGTGATGCAAGTATTATTGATGAAGCAGGAAGCCCCGCCCGAGAGGCGCGGGGTAGTTCACTATACTGAAGTGATAAGGAGCAGTTGAATTGAGAACGGTATGCATCCGTGATGGTGCTGATCGGCCTCCGGCCGCTTTCAGCATACAGGCGTCCATCAACCACAGCGATGAAGAAGCCCGCATGCGAACCCGGAGAGTTGGGTCATGAGTCCGCGTCCGGACCTGCGGGAACACGCCGGGATCTACCTGCGCGGTCTCGCTATGGGGGCCTGCGACATCATTCCCGGCGTCTCGGGGGGGACGATCGCTCTCATCACCGGGATCTACGAGCGGCTGGTCGGAGCCATCGGCAGCGTTGACCCGGCCTCGGTGAAACATCTCCTCAAGGGCGACTTCGGCTCTCTCAGGGCAGACCTTGAAAAAATAGATCTCCCCTTCCTCATCGTCCTCCTTGCCGGGATCGGCACCGCCTTCCTCGTGATGTCCGGGGTGATCCTCTTGCTCCTTACCGACCACGCGGTCGAGACCTACTCCTTCTTCCTCGGTCTGATCATCGCCTCTGCGGTCGTTATCTTCCTTGAGATCCGCTCTCCGAATGCGGCCACCCTCGCCTATCTCGCCGTCGGGATCGGCGGCGGGTACCTCCTCGGGGGTCTCGGGCACTTTAATGTCGGTCACTCCCTGCCGGTCCTCTTCCTCACCGGGATGGCGGCGCTCTGTGCCATGATCCTCCCCGGGATCTCGGGGGCCTACATAACTCTGGTCCTTAACCAGTACGAGTTCATGCTTGCGGCGCTCCGGGCCCTCTCCCTCCCCGAGATCGTCGCCTACATCGCCGGTGGGGTTACAGGACTCCTCCTCTTTACAAAGGCCCTCAAGTATCTTCTCGAGACCTACCACGGGGCAATGCTTGCCCTGCTCACCGGGCTGATGCTCGGCTCATCGCGGATGCTCTGGGAGACGGGGTCCGCGGCCGGGGATATGGTGACCGGCGGCTGGATCTTCTTCATAGCCGGTCTCGTCGTCGTCGGCGCGGTGGAGTATCTCAAGAGACGCTACCAGGGCACCGGTGCCTGATTTTTGCCTCTTTTTTTGGGGCGATCCGAAACCTTACTTCCACCCGGAGGGCAACGAGGTACCTATCATGTTTATCGGCATCGACCACGGCACTACCGCGATGCGCTTCTCCACCGGAAACGAGGAGTTCAAGATATCCCGTGAAGAGGCCAGGCAGTTCTCGGCCGGCGACCTCGGCCGCCTCTCTCCTCTCGACGAGATCGAGGGTATTGCCGTCTGCTACTCGATGGGCGACGGAATCTCGGCCATCACCGATATCAGAAAGGTCCAGAACCGGGGGGTCGTCTCCCGGGAGGGCGCCGGCAAGCACATCGGCGGCGGCACCCGGGTCTACGACGAGATCAGAGCAAGCGGTCTTCCGGCCGTGGTGATCCCCGGGCTGCACCGCGGATCGCCGACCGACTCGCGGTTCAAGGCCTACTCCCACCAGGCGAGCCCCGAGAAGATCGGGATCCTGTATGAGGTCTCGCGCGACCTGGGGGGGGATATCGTGGTCTGCGACGCGAGTTCGAACACCGTCACCCTTCTTTCGACCGGCGGCCGGATCACCGGTGCGTTCGATGCCTGCATCTTTGCGCCGGGCACCCGGCACGGCGCTCTCGACGTGGATGCCATTCGCCGTATCGACCGGGGCGAGTCCTCCGCAAACGACTCCTTCCTTCGTGCGGGCGTGAACCATACGATGCCTCCTGAACTTCGGGTAGAGACGATGGCCATGTTTGCTGCGATGGAATGTGCCGCGATGCTGCTCATCAACCCCGGCGCAAAGGTCGCCCTCGCCGGCTCCATGGCGCCCGCCATCGCGCCGGGGGTCGGGGCTCTCCTCTCCCGGGAGGTCGCCGTCTACGACGAGTGGTGTGCGGCCCGGGGGCTTGCCGGGATTGCCCGCGATGTCTTCTCGGGAGCGACCGGGGTCCTCGGGCTCGCGGTGGAGCGGTAGCCGTCTTTACATTCTCCCGGTGCGGCCGGTTCGTCCCCCGAGAAAATCCGGGCGGAGAGGCCTCCTGTTTCGTATCCTTTTATGTGGTGCCGGGTAGTACAGTGGATTCAACGAGGGAGGATTAGTGACAGGTATGCAACCGGACTGCCCCAACATCGCAGCTCTCATGCTCCTGATGACGTCACGTCTCGAAGAGACGGCACGTTCCATAGATCAGGAGAGTGCAGGTCAGCTTCTCGATGAGATTCTCTACGCCAAACGGATCTACCTTGCCGGAGCCGGGCGTTCCGGCCTCGTCGCGCGGGCGTTCGCCCAGCGCCTCATGCACCTTGGGTTTGAGAGTTACGTCATCGGCGAGACGATCACGCCTGCGTTCGGGCGCGGAGACGTTCTTATAGCCTTCTCAGGCTCGGGTGAGACCCGGTCCGTCGTGGATGCATGCGAGACCGCCCGGGAGATCGGGGGGAAGATCTGTCTCGTCACGTCGACGCCGGACTCGCACATCGGCCGCATGGCCGACTGCATCGTTGAGATCGGGAACGATCTCCTCAAGGATGCGGATATCCCGCACGACTTTGAGATCCGCCAGCTTACCGGGCAGTATCGATCGGTCTCAGGATCCTTCGCCCCGCTGGGGACCCTCTTTGAGACCGCAGCACTGGTCTTTTCGGACGCAATTGTCTCCGCCCTGATGGAGGTGCGGCACTGCACGCTCGATGAACTCAAGAGCCGTCTTGCGAACGTCCAGTAGGCGGGGGCCGGGGCTCCCGGCATCATGGTCTCCTCCGCCGGGAGGACCATCTCTCTTATAAGGGCCTGCTTTCTTTGCCTCCGATGTTCACGAGGTTTCCGGGCGAGCATGACCGCACCGGCGTTTCCACGCGCATGGGGGCAGGTTGCGTCCGGAAACGGGTGCAGAGGCGT
>NZ_DAOSET010000002.1:0-84616 GCF_035363275.1 Methanoculleus sp.
TCCCCACGGCTCAAGCCGGGGGCTTGCTTGCACCCCTTGAACCCCGGATCTGTAAGGGCGAACCCTTATCCGGGATCCTGCCGGAGTATCTCTCTATGGAAGGACCGGATACGCTTGACGACTACCGGGAGAAGCGGGACTTTGCCCGGACGCCTGAGCCGCCGGGAGAGCCCGGCGCGGCTCGCGGCTTTCCCATCTTTGTCATCCAGAAACACGCCGCGACTTCGCTCCACTACGACTTCCGCCTGGAGGCAGACGGCGTCCTGAAGTCCTGGGCAGTTCCGAAAGGGCCGTCTCTCGACCCGAAGGAGAAGCGCCTTGCCGTCCCCACGGAAGACCACCCCCTCGGCTACGCCGACTTTGAGGGCGTCATCCCGGAGGGGAGTTACGGGGCGGGGACGGTCCTCGTCTGGGACCGGGGGATCTACCGGAACCTCACGCAGAAGGACGGGCAGGAGGTCGGGGTCGTCGAGGGCCTCCGGCGGGGCCACATCTCCGTCTGGATCGAGGGAGAGAAGGTCCGGGGCGGGTATGTCCTCACCCGCTTCCGGACCGGAAAGGGCGAGGCCTGGCTCCTCGTGAAGAAGGACGATGCGGAGGCAGACCCCGGCCGGGACCCGGTCAGAACGGAGCCCCGGTCGGTCGTCTCCGGGCGGACGCTCGAGGAGATAGCCGCAGAGGAGAGTGGATGACGGGCGAGCCCCTGCCAAGGGGAAGGGTTCCCGATATCCCTGTGGAGATGGGTGAGTTCACCTGCCCGATCTGCGGCAGACAGTACCCCACGCTCGAAGATCTCCACGCCCACGTTCAGCGCGCTCACCGGCACCCTCCGGAGATCCGGTGAGGGCACCGGCCTGCGGCGGGTCCCGGCCCAAAGCCCCTTCCGGGGGGTGGGACGGAGGACCGGTGTGCGCGGGAGATGGTGGAGGTGCCGGCCTTTGAAGTTGCCGGGAGTTAGCCCCGTAGTCACCGCCCGGTTGCCTTTCGGTCGGGGTTCTGGCTGGTGCGGGAGTGGAAGTTTTCAAATCCCAACTTAAGGGTTTTTCATCTCTGAAGTGAAACCAGAAAATAGTACCGGAAAAAGAACTATTTTCTCTGGCCCTGATTGCCCCCGGACCCCCGGAGCGAGAGCTGCTGGAAAGAGGGGATGTCTCAAAAACTTCATACCAAGTATAATTTTTGTTTGGTATTTCGCATAACCCCGGCCAAGCAAACCCTGTAAAGTCACCAATTTCAAAATCTGTCAAAAATACGTCACAGAATTTCAGATACCTCAAGATTGCTCCGGCCTAACCGGGAAATAACGGTTATTTCTCATTAGTCCAATGGATAAGTTTAAAATCTGAACTATCAAAAATTACAGTGATCAATCGATCAGAGATCCTCTCGAAGGTGAGATCATGGCTAGTAAAGTAATGACAAACAACGTTGCAGCAAACAACGTTATGGTACAGACAGCGAGCGACGCCGAGATCGTTACGCAGTTCAAAGAACGCGGGTGTTGGGGATTGTACACCAGCGTGGATTTGAAGGGATGCGACCCGGCGGCGATCAGGGACGCGGAGAAGATTCACCAGTTCATCCTTGAACTCTGCGACCTCATCGACATGCACAGGTTCGGCGAACCGCAGATCATTCACTTCGGCCCGTGTGAGAGAGTCGCCGGATTCTCCATGACCCAGCTCATCGAGACGTCGCTGGTCTCCGGTCACTTCGCGAACGAGACCAATGCGGCCTACCTCGACATCTTCAGCTGCAAAGAATACGAACCTTCGAAGGCAGCAGAGTTTTGCAGGAACTTTTTTGGGGCAGAATCAGCAACCTACCAGGTACTGTTCAGGGACTGAATACGAACACGGCACCCGGCGAACGCTTTAACGATAATCTATGACGGCAGAGAGCCGCTGCCATCTCCCATCCGCTTAATCCGGGCCTGCGAAGGGAGGCGGCCCCCACCCTCGATTTTATGTTTTTCCGGTTTTCTGAAGTTTTTGCCCGTGACCCCCGGGGATCCATGCCCTCTCGATCGATCGGAGACGCTCGCCGTGTCACGACCTCTCCCAGCACCGGGGGGGACGGGCGGCCGGAGGGCTGTGAAACGTGAACGAGGGCGGAAGTACAGAGAGGATGTTCGCCGGAACCGACTGTACCGATGCCGAATAAAAAAAGTGTTCAGGGGGACTCGTAGGGGTTCCGGAGACCCTTGGGGGTTCCGTCCGCCTTGAGGCCGACTGTCTTGCGTGCATCCACGTTCTTCTGGTTCTTCGTGATCTTCTCGGTCGCGAGCTTCTTGACGAGGTCGAGGCCGGGCTTGACCTGGTCCATCGGCTTCGTCTCGAAGCAGCCGGCCGCGATGGCGCCGTCCCAGACTGCGTTACCCTTCATGCTCCGCACAAAGACTGTGCTCCAGCCGTCGGGGCTGCCCACGGACCCGCTGGAGATGTCGGCGAGGTTCCCGACGTAGTCCAGGCAGACGTTGCAGCCGGGCTGCACGTACTTGTGAATCAGCTTTAAGGGCATCTGGCTGACTGCACCGCGCTCGGTGTAGACCGTGAACTTGCCCTTGCCGATGTCCATCTTCTTGACGGACTCCATCTTCTGGTTGCAGTGGTCCTCGACGATTGCCTCGAGCGCCTGGTAGGAGAGGTTCTCCATGCAGTAGATACCGAGCGCGAGGGCAATCTTGTCGTCGACGTCGCGCATGCCGATCGGGTAGAGCTGAGCCTTCCGGACAGCCTGGATCTGGCAGGGCACACCGACGATACCGACGCGGTCAAGACCGTAGCTGCGGGTCGCTTCCTTGATCAGGTAGAGGTTCGGGCTGATGGTGTAGCGCGTTCCGGCAGCGGCCAGGAGCTCTGCCTTCGAGGTCGCAACCATGGGCTCGGGTCTCCAGGGCTCATCGCTCGGCCCTGCGACGATGGCACCGTCGATAATGCCCTCTTCAAGCGCGTACGCGAAGAGCGTCGTGATGATACCGCCGTCCTGGGACTTCTTCAGGATGTCCTTGTCGGTCGAGCGTGCCGAGATCGCGGACTTGTAGTTACCGAGTACGTCCATTCTTCTCACCTCACTGCATGGCTCCCTTGATGGCGCCCATGATGGCCTCGTAGTTGTTCATGACGTCGAAGTTGAACCAACTCCGCGGGCACTGCGAGTAGCAGGCGCCGCACTTGATGCACTGGTCGCGGTTCACGTTCGGCTTGCCGTACTCCATGGTGATGGCACGGACCGGGCAGGTGCCGGCGCAGGTTCCGCATCCCATGCAGAGCCCCTGGTTGATGACATCGTACATCAGGTCGCAGCCGCAAGCCTCGTTGCCGCGCTGTGCGAGCTGCATCAGCGGGGTCAGGTAGGCGGTCGCGAGCTGCTTCTGCTCGTCGTTGCCCCGAAGAAGCAGGTAGGCCATGACGGCGACGTTTCTGACTTCCTGGGGGCACGGGGGACAGGACGGGATGTAGAGGTCAACATCGACGACCTCGCTGATCGGCACGAACGCTTCGTGGCCGGGCTGGTTCCACTGGCCGCCCCGGCAGAACCGGGTGATGTTGCCGTAGGCCGCGCAGGCGCCGTAGGCGACGAGCACCTTCGACTTGGCCCTTGCCTCTTTCAGTTCCTCTACCGAGAGTTCGTCGTTGAGACAGCAGGAACCCTCGACCAGGCACACGTCCATCTCGGGGACGTGGCGTACATCGACCAGGGTCAGTGCATAGACCAGGTCGGCGTAATCATCGAGCAGCTTGAAGAGACCCTCGTAGTTGTCCGCAAGCGTCACGAGGCATCCCGTACATCCGCTCAGGTGTAATTCACCTATCGTAATCTTATCTGCCACAGGCTTTTCCTCCTTTACAACTTCCACCTTTTCATCTACAATGACATCAGAGGGCTTCACCGCGGGCTTCTTCTGCGGCTCTGTTGCAGCAGGCTTTGCCTCCGGTTTCACCTCCGGCTTTCCCTCAGGTTTTCTGTGCGGTTTACTTCTCGCAGTCTTTACCTCGGGCTTTGCCTCAGGCTTCGTCGGCGGCTGGCTTGCAGCAGGCTTTGCCTCGGGCTTCACCTCTGGCTTCGTCTGCGGCTCGCTCGCCGCTGGTTTCACCTCAGGTTTGCTCTCCGGTTTTGCCTCCGGACTCTCCGGTGGTTTCTCCGGGCGGCGCCCAAAGATGCGTTCCTTGATGGTTGATAGCAGCCCCATATTCTACCCCAATTTCCTCCAGTACGATACGCACTGTTTTGGGAATGGCCTCCTCAACCTCCTCAGTGAGCCCCAGTTCAAACTCATGGCTCGCGACACGTTTTGGCTGGCACCCGACGATCGTGATATCGATGACGTCCTTTAATCGCTGCAGTGGTTCGGAAAGGTCCCACGAATGGGCATCCCGGTAAGAGCCCGGGGGCAGGTCTTCGGGCCGGAGTTTCGTCACATCACCGGGGTTTGCGCCGAAATCGGCGATATCGATGATGATCAACTTCTTCACCGGCACCTCTGCATCTTCCATCAACGTAAAGAGGAAGTGAGGGGCGCCAAGGCCGGCATCGATCACCTTGACGTTGTCGGGCAGTTGCAACTTCTGGAGTTCTTCGACGACTGCAGGGCCGAACCCGTCGTCCCCAAAGAGGGGGTTGCCGCATCCTGCGATCACGATCTCACGGAATAGCATGCGTGTACGCTCACTGAATGAGTTTCTGGGCCACTAATCTCTTGTCTTCGTCGATCACCAGCATGTGCGTCGCACAGGAGACGCAGGGGTCGTATCCACGCATGACAACTTCCGCGAGCCGCCAGGGTGCACCGGTCAGTGCACGGCTGCAGGTGGGGAAGTTCCAGGTGGTCGGGACGAGCATCCCGAAGTACTGCACCCGACCGTCTTTGACCTTGGCCAGGTGGACGTCGGTTCCACGGGGCGCTTCGTTCGCGGCCCATCCCAGGGATCCGTCGCCCTGCGGGATCTCGTCGGCGAGCACCGATCCGGAAGTGTCGAGCGCGTCGAGCGCATCGATGATGCCGTAGGCGGTCTCGGGGAACTCCATCTGGCGTGCAACTTGCAGGCCGATGGTGCCCTTCTCGTCGTAGTTCTTGAAGATGGCCTGACGTGCACGCGGTCCGACCTCGACGGGCTGGCCGTCGTAGAGCGGGACGCCGGTGCAGGCCTCCATCTGGGGCCAGGCTTTGGTGCCTACGGGGGAGGTGCCGCCGATCGGGTAGTTCGGGTCGGCTTCGTCGATCTCGACTTCGCCCATGTACCAATCCCAGGGGCGGACTTCGGTGAACCGCTCGGGGAACCACATCGGGGTCTCGTCGAGGCTCGAGCTGCCGTAGACCGGCGCGGTGGCCATGTAGCCCTGGTTGTGGTAGCCGAGTTCCTTCGGGATCGGGACCTCAACGCCGCCGACCTCAGCCCAGTCGCGCTTCTGGTAGTTCCGGAAGACCGCGATCATGAACTCCATCTGTTCCTGAGCAAGCACCCTGGATTCCTTCGCGAGATCGTAGATCTTTGCTTTCGCACGCGGGCTGATGTTCTTGTACATGCCGCCGACGCGGGGGTTGCTCGGGTGGATTGCCTCCCCGCCGACGATCTCACCGATGGTCTGCCCGATCTCACGGAGCCGCTGGATCCGAAGAGCGACGCTCCTGACCGGTTCTTCCTTGGTGAACGGATTGATCTTCACGTCGGTCCCGGGGATGTACATGTCCGGGAGGGAGAGGATGTTGTGGATGGCGTGGCTGTGCATCCTGTTGGCACACTGCAGGATGTAACGCAGGAGTTTTGCATCCTCGGGAATCTCGCACCCGATGGAAGCCTCCATCGCTTCGATACCCGCCAGGGTATGCGCAATCGGACAGATACCGCAGACGCGAGATGCGATCTTCGGAACCTGCTCCATCGTCTTGCCGATGGCGAGCTTCTCGACACCCCTGACCGGGGTGATACTGAGCCAGTCTCCACGCTCGACGATGCCTTCATCGTTGACCTTCAGAACGAGCTTTGAGTGGCCTTCATGTCTCGTTGTTGGGGAAATTTCTACAACTTTCGACAACTATATCGCCTCATTCCGATATTATGATGTTCTGAACACTATACCGGTGTTACCACACAATTTTGTACTGGAAACGTACGTGAGTACGTCAAGAGGAACTATGAAGAAAACAGAGTTTATACCTTTCGCTTGGGCGAATCCCAGAATATTATGTTATCTATATATAGTAACACGGAATATCAAAATATATTAACTTTATATAAAAAAAGTGCTATAATTTCTGACCTACAGCGCGCCTTCGTCCATCTCCGCGACGAGCTCCGCTATCGTCGCCTTTCGCTCCGCATAGGCATTGTGCTGGTGGATGCTCTCTTCATTCGTCTGCTTTATAGTAATTACTGAGTCTCCGGGGAGATCCCGGAACTGCGCGATCACTTTGCGGGCCATTTCGCGGACACAGTCCTCGACGAACCGTGGGTTCTTGTGGGCTTCCATCACCACATAACTCTCGTCGCCCCGCTTGAGAAGTTCGTAAATGCGCGCACTCATGGAATCTTTCAGGATCTTGATGATCTTCTCGAGGCTGATGTGCTGGTCGTCGTCGATCTCGATGCAGAGGAACCCCCGCCCGCGCTGGTTATGCGTGGCCATCGGCACCTCTTTGAAGAACGTGTCGATCTTGTCGTCCGCCACGCCGAGGTTCTCGAGGACATGCAGGGCATGGTCCTTCATGATGTTCTGGGCACAGGGGCAGGCGGTCATCCCGGTCACTTCGGCACCGATGCTCTTTCGGATGATCGGGTTTCCGTCGTTTCTCTGGGCTACGGCTCTCGCGTGGACATTCACGACCTCATGGCAGCTCGTCTCGCTGACCGGGGTCTCCCGCCGGACCATGAATTTGCTCCGCATCCTGACCTCGGTCCGCTCGGCGTATTCGTGCCGGTCCAGGAGTTTGCGCGCCACGGCGCTGCAGAGTTCTTCAATCTCCGTTACGTTCCCATCGATGGCCTGTTGCAGCACGTCATCGATCACCTCGAAATTCCGGGAGAGGTTCGCACCTTTGAGGCTTCCCGGCAGGTCGACGAAGACGTCGAACATGGAGATGAAGATGACCGGCCGTTTGCCAGGTCGGGCGACTTCAACAAGTTTTTGAACGTTTTTTACACCCACCCTGGTCAGATTGATACGGACCTCCGGCAGGCTGGACTGGACATCTGGCAGTTCCATCACAAATCCTCAATAATCTATGGTGATCAGAGTTTCTCTTCATCAACCTTAAAATGACCCTCCCAACAACCGGATCACTTTTATAGTATATTTATCAGGTCTGCTGCCCTATCGGAAGTGAGAACCTATGGTGCAGAAATATTACGAGTCCGACGTGGACCCCCGCGCCTTGGAGAGCAAGACCATCGCCGTCATCGGCTATGGCTCCCAGGGTCGCGGCCAGGCAATGAACCTGCGTGATTCCGGCTGCCGGGTCGTCATCGGCCTGCGGCCCGGCAACAGCTGGCAGAGAGCATCAGAAGACGGCTTCGACGTCTACCCCGTGGCAGACGCGGTCAAGCGTGCCGAAATCGTCCAGATCCTCCTCCCCGATGAGAACCAGGCTGCGATCTATCGCACCGAGATCAGTCCCAACCTCAGAGAGAACACCTGCCTGATGTTCTCGCACGGGTTCAACATCCACTACGGCCAGATCGTCCCCCCACCCACCGTCGACGTGGTCATGGTCGCCCCCAAGGGCCCCGGTCACATGGTCCGGCGGACCTACGAGGAGGGGAAAGGCGTTCCGGCCCTCATCGCCATCCACCAGGACGCCACGGGGAAGGCGCACGCCATCGCGCTCGCCTACGCCCGGGGGATCGGTGCGACCCGCGCGGTGGTGCTCGAGACGACGTTTGCCGAGGAGACCGAGACCGACCTTTTCGGCGAACAGGCGGTCCTCTGCGGCGGGATCACCTCCCTCATCAAGGCCGGGTTCGAGACCCTGGTGGATGCGGGGTATGCGCCCGAGATGGCCTACCTCGAGGTCCTGCACGAGACGAAACTCATCGTCGACCTGATCTACGAGGGTGGGTTCACGAAGATGCGCGACTCGATCAGCAACACTGCCCAGTACGGCGACCTGACGCGGGGACCGCGCGTCATCGGCCCGGAGACCTACGTTGCGATGCAGGAGATCCTCGAGGAGATCCAGGACGGCAGGTTTGCGCGGGAGTGGATGCTTGAGAACATGGTGAACCGCCCGGTCTTCAACGCGCTGACGAGAGCGGACGAGGAGCACCTGATCGAAGAGGTCGGGAAGGAACTCCGCTCGTTCATGCCGCAGTTCAAGAAGTAACACCCTTTTTTTCCGGCCGACACCCGTTTATATCAATCTGCCGTACCCTCCGGTATGGCTGTCTGCATCATCTATCATTCGGAGACCGGCAACACCCGGGCCGTCGCCGAACGGCTTGCCGCGGTGGTCGGCGGGAATCTCGTCGCGGTACGGGATCTTGCGAGCTACTCGAAGGTGGGGATGTATCTCAGAGGCGCTCCCCGTGCGATGCGGGAGGAGCGCGCCGTTATCGAGCCCGCCACGATCGACGTCTCCGGCTACGATACCGTCGTCGTCGGGACCCCTGTCTGGGCGAGGAGCCCGACGCCTGCGGTGAATGCGGCGATCAGCGCCCTTGTGGGCATCGAGGGGAAGGCCGCGGTCGTCTTCTGCACGTCGGGCGGGATGCCGGGGAAGACGCTGGAGAGGATCTCAGAGATGCTTGCCGGCCGGGGGGCCGATGTCCGGGGCGCGGTCGCGTTCACGGTGCGGGACGTGCGGCAGGGGGCGGCGGTGGACGCCCTGGCCGATCTCGTCCGGGGGTCTGAAAAAAGGGCGATCGTTCAGTAACGCATCAGCCGGGTCGTTGCAGAGAGCGCCGTCTCCATTTCTGCCGGCGCGATACTGACGGTCCCATCCCTCAACCGGAGAATGAGTGCATCGCCGCCGGCCGTGCCGATGGTCCGGTGCTCCACGCCGGCGAGAACGGCCTCGTCTCTCGCCGCGACCAGGAACCGGCCGCAGGTCTCGGCGAAGAGCGCCTCGACGGGGTCGCCGGCGAGCGAAACGTCCCCCCGGGGTGCGAACTTCGCGAGCGCCGCAAGGAGGCCGCCGCGCGAGAGATCGGTCGCGGCCGTGACCCGGCCATCCCGAACCAGCTCCCGGACGAGACCGACCGCGGCCGGATCTGCCGCCCCGGGCGCCGGACCGCCGCATCCCGTCACGGCGTCGAGGACCGACCCCCCGAAGTCGGGCGAAGTCCGCCCGATCAGGGCGAGGAGGTCGCCTTCGGCGGGCGCCGTCCACTCCCTGACCTCCCCGCGCCCGATCATCCCCAGCGAGGGCGTGGGCTTGATCGCCGTCCCGAACTCGTCGCTCTCGTTGTAGAGCGAGACGTTGCCGCCGACGACCGGGATTCCCATCCTCCGCGCCGCATCCCCAAGGCCGAGGACGGCCTCTTCAAGCTGCCAGGCGACCTCCGGGTGTTCGGGGCTCGCGAAGTTGAGGCAGTCGAGGATGCAGAGCGGCTCGGCGCCGAGGCAGGCGAGGTTGCTCGCGTTCTCGACGACGGCGTTCGCCGTCCCTTCGCGGGGCCTGAGGTATATGTGCCGGGGGTTGCACCCACAGGAGAGGACGAGGGCTTTGCCCTCCAGGCGGAGGACCGCGGCGTCGTGCTGAAACGAGACCGTCCGGAGCTGGACCTCTTTGTCATACTGCTCGTAGACCCAGTCCTTGCGGGCCACGTCGGGGTGGGCGAGGACCGCGAGGGCGAGGTCCTTTACCGGCGCCGCCGGGCGGGAGAACGGTGTCTCCGCCGAATAGGGCCTCATCTCCAGGGCGCAAAGCGGCGCTCCGCCGACGAGCAGAGCGATCGGGAGATCGGCGACGGTCTCACCGCGGAACCGCACGGTGTAGCGGGGTTCATGGATCACCTCGCCGATATCGCTCCAGACGAGGTCGTACTTCTCCGCGATCGCCCCCATCAGGCCGACGTCCTCGGGCGCGACCTCGATGAGCATCCGCTCCTGCGACTCGGCGAGCATGATCTCCCGCGGCACCATCCCGGGTTCGCGGAGGTGGACCCGGTCGGCGTGGATGACGGCGCCGAACGTACTCGCCATCTCGCTTGAGGCCCCGGCAAGCCCCGCCGCCCCGAGGTCGCGGCAGGAGAGGACCTTGCCGGTCCCTGCCATCGCGAGGATCGCCTCGATGAGGAGTTTCTCCGTATAGGGGTCGCCGACCTGGACGCTCGGCCGGTCGGCGGCCTCCGCATCCTCCGCGAGATCCCGCGAGGCGAACGATGCCCCCCCAAGCCCGTCTCGCCCGGTCGAAGAGCCGACAAGGACCAGCCGACTCCCCGGCCTTTTGGCCCGGGCGGTGATGTAACTGTCGGGATGCACGACGCCCACGCAGACGACGTTCACGAGCGGGTTTCCCGAGTAGGAGGGGTCGAAGGTGAGCTCGCCCCGGACGACCGGCACCCCGATGCAGTTGCCGTAACCCCCGATCCCGGCGACGATCTGCTCCATGAGGTAGCGGTTCTTCTCGCTCTCCAGGGGGCCGAAGTAGAGCGGGTCCATCAGGGCGATGGGGCGGGCGCCCATCGAGAGGACGTCGCGGACGATCCCGCCGACGCCGGTGGCGCTGCCGTCGTAGGGGTCCACGTAACTGGGATGGTTGTGGCTCTCCATCCCGACGGCAAGGGCACAGGTCTCGCTGAACCGGACGATGGCGGCATCGTCCCCCGGCCCGAGCAGCACCTCGCTTCCCTCTGTCGGCAGCGTCTTAAGGAGGTGTTTCGTGGACCGGTAACTGCAGTGTTCGCTCCAGAGGTTCTCGAAACAGGCGGCCTCGACGTCGGTTACGTCGCGGTCGAGGGTTCTATGCAGCAATGCGAGGTCCTGAACCGATACCATACGGTGAACCTGATGAGTGACCCATCTACATAAACGTGGTGCAGGCCCAGAGAATGAGGTACTCACTTTTTGACGTGACGCGACCAATACTGGGGTATGACCCCGTCATATGAAGACCTTCTGAAGGAGGCCTATACCAATATCACGGAGCCGACGGAGTTTGAAGATCGGTTCACCGTCCCTGTCGCCCGCGTCTTCATCGAGGGGAAGACGACGGTCCTTGAGAACTTCGCCGAGATCGCAGACACCCTCCGGCGCGACCCGGACCACCTGATGAAGCACCTCCTCGGCGAGCTCGGTACTGCCGGCAAGGTTGAGGGGACGCGGGCCGTCTTCTCCGGGAAGTTCGAGCAGGAGCAGATTAACACGATCATCAGGGGCTACGTCGAGGATTACGTCATCTGCTCCGAGTGCGGAAAGCCCGATACCCGCCTCGTCAAGACCGAGCGGGTCCTGACGCTGCGGTGCGACGCCTGCGGCGGTCACCGGCCTGTCCGGAAGCGGAAGTCGACGTTCGACCCGAACGCAGCGGCGAAACCTACCGAGGGCGCCATCATGGACGTCACCCCGCAGTTCCTCTCGAAGCGCGGCGACGGCGTCGTGAAGATCGACCGCTACACAATGTACGTCGCGAACGCAAAACCGGGTCAGACGGTGAAGATCAAGATCACCCGGATCGCCGGGACGATCATCTTTACCGAGCGTGCCGAATAGAGGAGGTCGGGTCCTTCCGGATCTCCACCCACAACCCCTCTTCTTCTTCCCTGATACGGGCGTGGGCGACACCGCTCTCTGCTAGTTCCCGCTGAAGCGTCCCCGGGGTCGCCCCCCCGCTTCTTCGGGCGATATCCCGGTCCCATTCGGAGTTCCGCCGCCGCATCTCGGTAAAGACAGTCTCGCGGAGCGCGGGGGTCCCGAAGCTGCCGCCGACGAACGCGACGCCGCCGGGGCGGAGGACCCGCTCGATCTCGCGGAACGCCTGCGGCCGGTCGTGCCAGAAGTAGATCGAGCCGCGGCTGACGATGAGCACGACGGCGTTGTCGCGAATTGACATGCAGTGGACGTCGCCGATGATCGGGGTTACTCGATCCGGGCAACCGGCTGCGGTCTCCTGCGCGATCCGGGCCATCGCCGGGTCGGTATCGAGAGCGATCATAGAGAGATTGCTCTTCTCCGCCAGCGCGACGGAGAGGAGGCCGGGGCCGCTCCCGATATCAAGGGCGATCCCATCCCGTGTTCCCGACCACGCGAGCACCTGCTCCGCGATGACGGGGTAGATAGGGGCAAAGACTTCCCGGGCGATCCGGGCGAAGCCTTCGGCGCTCTTCTTCATCGGGGTTATGCGGTATCGAGGGCTTTCATCTGTCCGAGGAGTTCGCCGGCGTAGCCGGAGAGCCGCTTTGCCGCGTCCGTGATTGCAAGAAGAGGTGACCGGCCGCCGGTCGTGGTGACGAAGAGTTCGGGGTCGGTGAACCGGAACGCCTGCCTGCGCTGTGCCACATCCACCTTGGGGTCGTGGATGAGTTCGGCGGCGAGCGCGTCGATGTAGGTGTTGGCCTCGCCTTCAAAGAGGATCCGGGCCTTGTCGTCAGTCAACTCCAGAAGTTTGAGTTTCATGGCCATACGCACTTTATGGTTGGGCCCGGAAGGGATTATAAGTATGGGTGTGGTCGGGGACGTCGGCTCCATCACCAGCAGAACGTCTCCATATCGTATCCCGCGTGCGGCATGTCCGGAGGGACCATGTGGCTCATGTGGACGCATCGGTAGTCCCGCGCCCCGACGTCGCTGGCGAACCTGACCGCCTCGGCGTAGTTCATATGCTTGGTGATATTGTAGCTCTCGGGAGCGATGGCGTCCACGAAGAGGAGGTCGATATCGGCGCCGCAGAGGAGGTCCCGGCTCGCCCTCGGGATATCCTCCCGCGTGTCGGCGGTATAGGCGACCGTGACACCGTCGTGCTCTAAGAGGAGACCGCAGGTGTAGACCGGGGGGTGGTTCACCGGAAAGAACGTGAAGGTGATCCCGAAGAGGTCGAAGGGCTCGTAGACCGGGACCGGGTGCTTCTCGAACGAGAGGAAGTGGAGGTAGCCGGAGCAGTAGTCCATCACCGGGGGCGGTGCGTAGGCCGGCGGCACCTTCTGCACCCGATAGAATTCACCAAAGCCGATGAAGTGGTCGTAGTGGCCGTGGGACCAGAGGACCGCGTCGATGTGGGGCGAGCAGGCCCGGAGGAGTTGCTGCCGGAGGTCCGGCGAGGATTCTATAAGAATGTGCTTTCCCTCAATCTCGATGAGGAGGGACGTCCGGAGCCTTGATCTTCCTGCCGCCGTTATCCCCCGACAGTTCTCGCAGTTGCACCCCACCTTCGGCGTCCCGATGGCGTCGCCGGTCCCAAGTAATGTGATCTGCATATCAGTAACCGATGCCGCGGATGATGTTGCGCTCTTCGACCCTGAGGAGACCCTGCTCGATGTCCGCCGGGTCGACGCGGCGCCGGTCCTCCATCAGCGCCGACATCACTGCCTCCTTCATCATCATGCGGAGGTCGGAGCCTGAGAACCCCTCCGTCCGGGCGGCGAGGTCCGAGAAGTCGCAGTCGCACTCGATTGTAGCGGCGACCTTTGCGAGGATCGCCTGCCGCATCTCCCTGTCCGGGAGCGGGAACTCGACGACCTCGTCGAACCGCCGCCAGGCCGCCTCGTCGAGAATGCGGGGATGGTTCGTCGCCCCGATGAGGAGGACGCCGTTCTTGACGAAACTGATCTGGTCGATGTTCTTTAAGAGCATATTCACGGCACGCTTCATCGCGCCGTGGTCGTCGCTGACCCGGGTCTTCGCGACGAAGTCGAACTCATCGATGAAGAGGATGCAGGGGGCGAGCTTCTTCGCGAGGTCGAAGATCCTGTCGATGTTCTTGGAGGTCTCGCCCAGGTACTGCGAGGTAACCATCGCAAGACGGACCTCGAGCACCGGCATGTGGAGCGCACGGGACATCGCGAGCGCGAGCGACGTCTTCCCGGTCCCGGGCGGGCCGACGAAGAGGAGCCGGCCGAACTCGTAGATGCCGTGCTCCTTTAAGAAATCCCGGTGTTCGAGTGCGACGCCGATCTTTCTGACGATCTCCTCCTGCCGCGGTGTGCAGACCAGTTTCGCGAGCGAGAACTCGACCTCGTCCGGCGCGCTGATGATGATCAGGTCGCGGGCCTCCCGCATCTCCTCGCTCCCGGCGATGAGTCGGGAGACCTTTGCCTCCATGTACTCCTTCGTGTCCTCGAACCGGGGGTTCTTTGTCCGGACATCCTGGTACCTAACGGCAGTCCCGTCCTTCCCCTCGAAGAAGTATGCGAGGACCGGGTTCTCACCGATCCTCTCCTCCCCGCCCTTCTTGAGGAACCATCCCGCCGCCGCGTCGAGCGAGGGCAGGCTCAGGCGCTGCCCGAAGTCGTCGTAACCGACGAACGGGTTTTTGCGGACACTCTGGCAGACGGCATCCGGGGTGCCGAAGACCTTCTTGAGCGCCCCCTCGCTCACGATCAGGGGGCGCTTCACCTCGGTGCTCCCGCCGCTTCCTGCGCCGAAGAACTCCCGACAGCGCGGGTGAAGGTCGTTGATGCCGAGGTCCTCGTTTCGGTTGAATATCTCCGCGGTGAGCAGGAGTTCCATGATGCCGAGGACGTCACGCGTACCCGTTTCGCTGGTCATATCTATGAACAGACATATTGGCGCGCGATATCAATAAGCGTAGCTCAACGGGTGGTGACCTCGCATCCCTCTTCCGTGACGATCAGGGTGTGCTCCGCCTGAGAGACGAACGATCCCGGCACGTCGTGCAGCATCGGGAAGGGGTGGAGGATTCCGGCCCGCACGAGGGTGGATAGGCCGATCTCGACCTTGTCGCCGGGGATCCAGCGGCGGGAGAACGGTAGGCCGCGCCGGGGCCGCGCCGTCTCGAGGATCCGCTTTGCCGACGGCAGGCGGGCGGGACGGGCTGCGATCTGCTGGTAGATCTCCACGCGCGTCGCCTCGCCGACCCTGCCCGACCCCGTCGTTGCGAAGGGCTCGATGGCAAAGACCATCCCCTCCTCAAGAACAGCCCCGCCGCTCATCGCGACGTTCGGGATGGTGGGCCTCGTGTGGAGGTTGTAGCAGTCGAGGCCGTGCCCGGTGAGGTTTGCGACCGGCTTGTAGCCGTGCTCCTCGATCGTTGCCTGGACGGCCGCCCCGAGCTCCCCGGTGGCGACCCCCGGGCGGACGAGGGCGATCGCCGCCTCGAGCGCTGAGCGTGATGCCTCGACGAGCGGACCGTGGTCGCCGAGGTCGACGGTCATGGCGGTGTCGGCGATGTAGCCGTCGATATGCACGCCGAGGTCGACCTTGACCAGGTCTCCGCGGGCAAACACCCGCTCGTCGCCGGGCATGGCGGTGTCGTGGGCCGCTGCCTCATTGAAGGAGACGTTCAAGGGGAAGGCGAGGAACGCTCCCTCCTCCGTCACCATCGTTTCCGTCGCTTCGACCATCTCAAGGAGGCCTGCCCCCTCCTTCACGAGCCCCGCGCCCCGGTGGAGTATTTTCTGTGCCAGCGCTCCTGCTTCGCGGTAGGCGTCGTAGACAACATCATCCATGATCATAGCGTGAGCTCTTCCGGGTATTGGGTGAACCGGTCAAAGCCGTCCGGGGTCACGGCACCCATGTCCTCCAGGCGGACGCCGCCGATGCCGGGGTAGTAGAGCCCCGGCTCGATGGTGATGACGTTCCCGGCGACGAGCGCTCCGCCCTGAGGTCCGAGCGACGGGTCCTCGTGCACCTCGAGCCCGACCCCATGGCCGAGGCTGTGGGTGAACCCGCGCATGTCACTCTCGTAGCCGCGGTCGCGGAAGAACTCGACCGTAGCACGGTAGAGGTCGGTGCCGACGGCCCCGGCCCTGACCATTGAAGCCGCGAGAGCTTTTGCGTCCCGGACCGCCTCGTATATCTCGCGGATCTCCGGTGACGGCTCGCCCTTCACGACCGTCCGGGTCATGTCGGCATGGTAGCCGCTCCGCTCGTCCTGGGGGTAGATGTCGATGACGATCGGCTCGTCCTCCTGGAGCGGCCCGAACCCTTCGTTGTGCGGCAGGGCAGTGTCGGGGCCGCAGGAGACGATGGTGTCGACTCCCCGGCAGCCGTGGGCGAGAAGGAGGGCGTGCATCGTGGCACGGACGGCCTCAGAGGTGAGGGGCTCACCGTTGCGGTACAGGATGCCTCCCTTCGGGACGGAGGCGCGGATGAGGGCGATTCCCCGTTCCAGTGCCGCCTCGGTGACCCGCTGGACCGAGCGGATGCGGTCGATTTCGTCGGGGGTCTTGACCGCCCGGATTCCCTCGACTGCTCCCTTCTCGTCGAGGAGAACCGGGTGAAACGACTCGAGCTCGCGGGCGAGGGCGAGCGGGAAGGTCGCGGGGACGAGGACGGGACCGGCGGCGAGGTCTGCAATCATGTGGGCGGTCGCCCGCCAGCGCGTCTCCCCGGCTTTGACGTGCTCGAGGTAGCCGGCGTCAGCGCGGGTGACGACCGCTGCAATCGATTCCCGGACCGCCCGCTCGTGCTCCATCTGCGGGACGACGATCATCCCGCGCTCGCCGGGCTTTGCCACGTAGACCACGGGGTCGGTGGTGCGGAACCGGGTGAGGTAGCGCACGTTGGCATCTGCAGACGATCCGTAGGCTGCGTATGCTGCTGCCCCGGCATCCCGGATAGCAGAATCCAGTCCGTTCATTCTACCAGCTCTTCTGTTGAAACCACAAGTACTTTTACCACCACGTTGAAGTATGAATAATGGATGAGGCAACCAAACAGGTCTTCAAGGCTAAGTTTGCCATGCTGACGATCATGTTAAACGTCATCGTCCTCTGCTTCGCCATGGGTGTCTTTGTCCTCCTCCGGTTCGCGCCCGAGGGAACCATCGGCCTTGCTATCGGCATTCTTCTCCTTGCTGTCGGGGCGGTCTTTGCCGTATCGTTCCGGAAGCGGTACACCCAGGCAAAGGTCTGGCTGCACGAACAACCGTAACGCGCAAAGAGTATTTGATAGGTATGCTGGCTAAACTCAGATCCGAGATCGAACTCCTCTCAAGGCACCTTGAGGTGATCCGGGCGGTCGTGGAGCACCAGCCCATCGGCATCATGAAGCTCTCCGAGGTCTTGGACCTCCCCTATCACCGGGTCCGCTATTCGCTGCGGATTCTTGAGCAGGAAGGCTACATCCGGGCTTCGCCGGCGGGCGCGGTGGCGACGCCGCTCGCGGCGGACCTTCTTTCGGGTCTCGAGGGCGAGGTCGACGGACTGATCGATCTCCTCGTCAGCATCAAGCAGGAGAACTCCCGTAATGTTTAATACGGTTCAGACAAGACATTATAGAGCACTTGTTCCAGTGCCGCCATAACTCAGTTGGTAGAGTGGCTGGCTGTTAACCAGCATGTCACAGGTTCGAGTCCTGTTGGCGGCGTCATTCTTTTTCCTGTTACTGTCATAATAACGGTAACGGGCTTAATCCCTGTTTTCTCCTTGAGTTTGTCCCAAAACACCTTTGCCGGGAGGGGGTGTCCTCCTCCCGGACCCTTCCCCGCGTGGCGATACCCTATGGAAAGCCGTTTCACCCTTCTAGTCCCGAATACGGTTTAGATGGCAGATCCCGAAGATATAAATGTTTCAACCAGGGTATACCGGTGGTTCACAGATCCTTTTGGGACAACCTCCCTATAAGGTTGCAACGATGGGTCCCTGATACGCCCTTACAGATCCGATTATCCAGCCATCCTGTAGGGGCCTTGCGTACATACGGACGGCCCGACGCCTGCTGCCGGCACCGGCTCATCCGAATAACAGGCGTTCTATTCGGAAGCGATCCCGGACGTTCCTGGCACCTTCGCTTCCCTGCCATTCATGATATATGCGTTATATATTATTTTGTCAGAAATATATATATACACTCATGTGTATTCTCTGGATGTATGAGGGTGATCTGCACAACCCCCGGGGGTATATCCCCACCTGTTGCTCATGTAAAACCCGAAACGGACCAATATTCTGCTTCTCGATCACACAATCCCTTCTCTGACGAGTCTCTTCGTGGATATGCGTAGATCTGTTTTGCCTTCCCTCATGCGGATGTATCCTCTGGTCCAGAAGGAAAAACTCGAAGGTGAACCGACATGAAATATATAAGCGCAGGACATGTAACTCTAGTTGTTTTTCTTATTATTGCTCTTCTTGCAGTCGCGTCCGCCGCCGATATTGGCGGATCGAACATAACCGGTAACGTGACTGTCCCTGGCGGATCGAACATAACCGGTAACGTGACTGTCCCTGGCGGATCGAACATAACCGGTAACGTGACTGTCCCTGGCGGAATGAACGGGACCGGGAGTCTCCCCCCGCCGGGGTTTGAGAACCTCAGTGTTCAGGTCATAGCGTCGACCATAGGCCCGGCACAGGCAACTATCGGCGGCGACATCGTCGTCTGGGTGGACAATGTCAGCGGGCAGACTGATCTCTTCCTGTATAACCTCACCAACGGCGAGGTCCAGCAGATCTCGGACGATCCATTGGAGAAGATGGATCCGTTCACCGATGGCAAGCGGCTTATCTGGAGCCAGAATTTCAACGACCAGTGGGATCTCAACCTCTATGACTTCACGACCGGTGCGCAGGTATTGCTGACCAACGATGCGGCCGTCGAGAGACACCCCTCGATCTTCGGGAATACCGTTGTCTGGAGCGCTGAAAACGAAACCGGGTGGAATGTCTATAAATTGGAGTTGTCCGGAGGTCCGACGGGGAACGTGACCCCGCCCGGAGGCGTCACCCCGACACAGTCCCAGTTCCCGGCGCAACCCCGGTACGGAGGCGCCACTCCGGCACAACCTGTGGGGCCGCCTGTTTGATGAACCCAGATGGCACCCGCCTGCTGCCGGCACCGGGGATCTCTTAGCGGCAGCAGGACCCGCCCCGATACGTTATCAGAAGGAAAGTGATGCAATTGAAAGAGAACTGTTCAGGAGACTGCCGGGAGATCCTGGCCGGAGCCATGCAACGTCTGCACGAGATCAAGAAACTGCAGGCTGCAGGCCTCATATGCCATGACGGGGATTTCGTCCCCTCGGTCCATTACCCGCCCATCACACAGTATGCTCCCATCACCGAAGATGAGCTCTTTGCCGGCTATACCCTGCCTGAGGACGAACTCCTCGACATCTATGTGCATTTCCCGTTCTGCAAGCAGCACTGCACTTTCTGCCATTATCCGGTCAAACTGGGAGAGCAGACAGAGGAGAAGGACCGTTACCTGACTGCCCTGGAACGGGAGATGGACACTTACATGGCCCGGTTGGGCATCGGGCGTATCAAGGCCAGATCAATCCTGATCGGTGGTGGTACGCCCACCTCCCTTGCCCCGGAACAGCTGGAACGGTTTCTCCGGTTCTTCTGCGAACGGGTCGATCTGAGGCAGTGCAGCCAGTTTAACTACGACGTCGACCCCGGCACGCTTGTCGGAAGCGTCGGCCTTGAGCGTTTACGCATCATGATGGAGTACGGTGCGAATCGCCTGACTATCGGCGTGCAGTCGCTCGACGACAGTGTGCTGAAGGCCATGAACCGGCCCCACGATGCCCGGACCGCAATCGAGGCAATCGAGAACAGCCGCCGGTTCGGCTATCAACTCAACATAGAGTTTATCTTCGGTCATACTGGAGAAACCCTGGAAAACTGGATTGCCGTCATGGAGAAGGCCGTCACGTTGCCGGTAGACGAGATACAGCTTTACCGCCTGAAAGTTCTTCCATATGGGGACCGCCACGGTAGCGTCGTCAGACTCCGGAGAAAGGATCCGCTCAGCATCCCGCCGTTTGAGGACACCATGATGATGAAGCAGGTTGCCATCGAGATCCTCAGGAGGCATGGCTTCCAGGAGAATCTCCGTCGTGTTTACTCGAAAAAGAAGGAGCACTACTCGCACTATGCCTATAACCAGTGCTGCATGCTCTACGACCAGGTTGGATTCGGGATTACAGCGTTCAGCAGTCTCAGGGATAGATTCGGACTGAATACGCAGCATTTCGACGAGTATTACGCCTGGATCGAGAAAGGAAGTCTCCCGCTGAACCGCGGCATTGTCCGCGACAGGGAGGCTCAGGTGCGGTGGGCAACGGTTCTGCCGCTCAAGAACAGCGAGCTCAGGAAAGCCCGCTTTGAGGAAGTGACGGGGATCCCCTTCGATACCGTCTTCAGAGCCAAGGTCGCCCGACTGAAGGAATTTGGGTTGATCGTGGAGAATCAGAACATCGTCCGCCTCACGGAGTTAGGCGCGTTTGTTGCCGATGAAGTGGTCGAGCAGTTCAACGCGAATGAGTTCATGCCGTTCTCAAGCGATGCATATGCGCCCGGACCGTTGCACCCTTACGCCGACAACACTCCCCGGGATGCCCTGGGAAGCACCGGCCCTCCTGCAACGTCCGGCGCCATCCCGGCAGACGACGTTGCGGACGACCCCCGGAGGTGCGGTCGTCCATGAACGATCAGCAGTTGCCGGGCTCGTCCATCCTCTCGATGGGCGACCGACAACTCTTACGCTTATTGACCTCAACGGGGGACCTGCAGCAGGAGCTGTTCCGGCAGGCAAGGTCAGTGCGGCACCGTTATTCGGGCGATGAGGTGAAACTCCGCGGCGTCATCGAAATCTCCAACATCTGTCAGAAGGACTGCGACTACTGTGCAATGCGCCGAAGCAACAGGTCTCTGGACCGGTTCAGGCTCGATGCGGAGACGATCTTGGCCGTTGCCGGGGAGATCCGGGATGTCGGCATCACGACGATCTTTCTCCAGGCAGGGCAGGACCGGCACTGCGACGCAATCCTGAACGAGGTCATCCCTGCAATCGCACACGATCTGGGGGCAGAAGTTCTCTTAAATGTCGGTGAGCGCAGCAGCGAGACCTACGAACGGTTTGCACAACTGGGAGCCCGCTCGTTCATCATGAAGTACGAGACCTCCGACGCCGGCCTGTACCATGCGATCACGCATGGACCGCTCGACCGGAGGCTCCAGTGCATGAAGTGGATACGGGATGTGGGCATGAAGATCGGGACGGGTAATATCGTCGGGCTGCCGCAGCAGTCGATCGAAAGTCTGCTTTCAGATATCCGCCTGGCCTTTGAATTCAGGCCGGATTTCGTCAGCGCGGCCCCCTTCATACCCAACCCGGGAACGCCGCTCCAGGACCGGGCTCTCGGCGATCTCAACCTCACGCTCAACACGATGGCCATTCTGCGCATCGGACTGAAGGATGCGTTGATCCCATCGGTCAGCGCCCTGGAGTACGTCCGACCCGGGGGTCAGCTCATGGGGTTGAATGCAGGAGCGAACGTCATGACCATCAACTTCACCCCGCATTCCTATCGGGAGAACTACAGGATCTACGCTCAAGACCGCTTCATCGTAACGCTCAACCACGCTATCGAGACGGCTAAATCAGCCGGATTAGACGTGGATCTCGGGATTCAGCTCAGGATTGCTGCGTCGAACTCCGCATCGTCGAAGGGCGATTCGTGAGGAGAGGAGCAGTATGGTCGAGAGCCATCCGGAAACCTCCCCGGTATCGGGGGACGCAGACCTGGATTCTGCTGCTACGCTGAATGTCCGGTCGAAAGCCTCGGTTATCCACATCGGGAGCCTTGACTCCTTCGATATCACCGAGGGGGGGAAGGCTGCAGCACGGGAGATCCTCGACTACCTGGACACAGGTCGCGAGGAGTCGCTCAGGCGGGCTATTGACATCTACGACGATATTATTCCTAACGAGAATTTTGGGGGCGAGTACACGGCACTGCAGTGGATCTCCAGGCTGTTTCTCGCCCCGGAGACCCAGAAAACGAACTTTCTCTCGTATCCGCTCGTCGCTAGCTGGGTCGATCTCCTGGTACGTGACGACTACGCGAATTTACGGGATTATCTTAAACTGAAATATCACTTCGTCGACGACGAGAGCGCAGGCCATGAAGCCAAAGAGAAACTCCGTTTTCTTGAAGACTTCATCCTCTTCAACAATCCCGATCGCGAGCGCTGGGATAAGATCGGTGAGAACATCTATCAACTCGGCATCAAGGAAGGTGACAGCGTTATAGATTTTGGATGCGGTCCGGGGTATTTCACATTCAAGTTTGCCAATATCGTCGGCAGAACGGGACATGTCTATGGGATTGAGACGAACGAGCAGCATATTAACTTCGCTAATGACTACATACGACAATATCAGATCGGCAACGTGGGCGTGTATCAATATCGGGCGGACGGGTGGGGCCTCGATAAACCCGTCAAAGCCGAAGTGATCTTTCTCTGTTCGCTATACCACATCCTCTATGCGGCCTTCACGGACAGGGAACGGGACCTCTTTATCGAGCATATCAAGCGTTACCTGAAAGAAGACGGGCGTCTCATCATCGTGGACAACGATCTCGTCGAAGGCACGGACCTGCCATACCACGGGCCGTACATCTCCCGTGATATGATCATCAGCCAACTGTGGCACTACGGCTTTGAGCTCCTGCTGCAGTACCAGTTCACCGCCCAGCGCTACATCCTTGAGTTTAAACAGGCCAGCAAACCCCGGGCTCCTGCGGATCCACCGCCTGCAGTCCCGGCGGTGTTTGCCGATGAGGCATCCGTGCAGACCATTAAGATCACCTCGCCGCTCTCCCTCATCCGCTACCGCATGATCGGCACCGCGTCGCAAGGGTATACCGTTCTGGGCAAGAAAGCCGCCAGGCTCTTTTTTGGGGCGCTTGAAAGCAGGGATGAGACCGGTCTCGCCGCTGCACTTACTGCATACAGGGAGTTGATCCCGCAGGAGCGGATCGGCGACGAGTATACTGTTTTTGAGTGGTTTTGCAGGTATCTCCTGGCGCCGGAAGAGAAGCAGGCAGAGATGCTTGCCGATTCGCTTGACGCCGAGTATTTCCACACCCTGGCGGACGACGACTTTGCGCTGTTGAAGAAATATCTCCGGATAAAGTACGATCTGGCGCAACCAGATCCAGAGATGCCGGGAATGGACGACACATTTGCACGCCGACAGATCCACGATGTCATCTACGAGTATTCAGGGAATGAAGTGAGTTTCGACCAGCTCAACGAGTGGAACGAGTTTATCTCTTTTAACAACCCTAACCGGGACTCGTGGGAGAAGACCGGCAAGATGCTCGATTATCTGAACATCCGTGAGGGCGAATCGGTTGCCGATATCGGCTGTGGGTTCGGATTTTTTTCATTCAAATTCGCCCGGATGGTGGGCAAGACCGGCAGGGTTTACTCGACCGAGATCAACAGAAACGCGCTTGCCTACGTGGAGACGGCTCGCGACAAATTCGGGCTGAATATAGAGGCCATTCAGGCGCGCCTGAATGACGCCGGCCTGCCGCCTGACAGCGTCGATACCATCTTCATGTGCTCGATGTACCACGCTGTCTATATCGCGTCTCTTGAGTTCGTAAAAGACGAATTCATTCTCAGTTTAAAGAGGGCTTTACGGAAAGGCGGGCGACTTGTGGTCGTGGATAACGCGATAACGCCTCCTTCCATCGTGGCGTACTTTGGCTCCGCCATCGCCAAAGAACTCGTCATCTCCCAGTTGAAGTACTACGGGTTTCGGCTGGTGGATTCCAGACAGTTCGTTCCCCAGCGGTATGTGCTGGTCTTCCAGCAGGACTGACGGGGCGGGTTTGCATGTTCTATGCCATAGAGACGGAGGGGATCACGAAACGGTTCGGCGGGGTTGCCGCCGTGAGCGATGTCAGCATCTCGATCGAGCAAGGCGAACTGCTCGGGCTTCTTGGCCCGAACGGGGCAGGGAAAACCACGCTCATTAACATGCTCTCGACCATGACCGAGCCCTCGGGCGGGAGTGCCAGGGTATGGGGGTTTGACGTGGTCGCGGACGCTCATCGTGTACGGCAGAGCATCGGGGTGGTCTTCCAGGACATCACCCTCGACGAGCGTCTCACCGGGCGGGAGAATCTGGATATTCACGGCAGGCTGTACGGTCTTGAGGGCAGGGTGCGGAGGGAGAGGGTCGAGGAGGTCCTTGCCCTCGTCGATCTCACCGATCGGGCGGATACCCTGGTCAAGACCTACTCCGGCGGTATGCTGAGACGTCTTCAGATTGCACGCGGGTTTGTACACAAACCCCATATCCTGTTCCTGGACGAGCCCACGCTCGGTCTCGATCCGCAGACGCGGATCCACATCTGGGAGTATATCAAGACCCTGACGGAAGAGGAGGGTGTGACGATCGTGCTCACCACGCACTATCTGGAAGAGGCGGACCACCTCTGCAACAGGGTTGCCATCATCGATCGTGGCAAGATCGTCGTCATCGATACCCCTGAGGCCCTGAAGAGCCAGCTCGGGGGGGACGTGATCACGCTTGAGGTGGAGGGCGCTGCCGACATTGCCCGGCTGCGCGCCCTGTACGAGAGCAACGGG
Source organism: Methanoculleus sp. (assembly GCF_035363275.1). Classification (NCBI taxonomy): domain Archaea; kingdom Methanobacteriati; phylum Methanobacteriota; class Methanomicrobia; order Methanomicrobiales; family Methanomicrobiaceae; genus Methanoculleus; species Methanoculleus sp. Next base: position 24,453 of record NZ_DAOSET010000002.1, read on the forward strand.
TTTGCACGGGTGGTGACCCGGGGAAGCACCGGGGTCTCGATGGCTGTCAGGGACGGTGAACGCAACATCCCGCACGTCCTGAATCTGGCCTCCCGTGCGGGTATCCTGGTCCTCTCCGTCAGCCTGCATAAGCCTGCGCTGGACGATGTCTTCCTCCATCACACCGGCCGGGCGCTGAGGGATAGAGAGACCGGGGATGCAGAAGAGTACGGGAGGTCCCGGACCCGTCCGATGAGGAGGTGACGATGATCAAAAGAGCAATGAATGTGATCTACGCCATGTGGCTTGGTGAGATGCTGCGATTCTGGCGCTCGAAATCGCGTATCATTGGTGCTCTTTCAACGCCCCTGACGTTCATGATCTTCCTCGGCCCCGGTCTCAGTTCCGGTTTTCAGTTTCAAGGCGGAGGCACCGTGGATCTCAGTTTCTTCGCGCCGGGTTTCATAGGGATGTCCGTCCTCTTTGCGTCCCTGTTTGGCGGTGGGTCCGTCGTATGGGAGAGGGAGTCCGGCATCTTAAAAGAGGTCCTCATCGCCCCCATCAGTCGTTTCTTCATAGCGCTTGGAAAGGCTGCCGGCGGCGTCACCATTGCCCTGATCCAGGGCATCATGTTGCTGATTATTGCCGGGCTGATCGGCGTGCGGTACATCTCGGGCATCGGCGTGCTGGCAGGCCTTATCATCATGGGTCTCTCGGGTATTGGGTTCATCGGGCTGGGTGTTGCACTTGCGTCCAGGATCGAGAGTCCCGAAGGGTTTCAGATGATTATGAGTTTCCTGACGATGCCTCTTGTTCTTCTGAGCGGAGCGTTCTTCCCGATCTCAGACCTGCCCATCTGGCTGGGGGGTCTTGTATATCTCAATCCCCTCACCTATTGCGTCGAAGCGCTTCGCTGGTGTCTACTGGGGTACTCCACAATTCCCATTTCATTGAGTGTTGCAGTAATTACCCTATTTGCCGTTGCCATGCTTGGAATCGGAGGAAATCTTTTTGGGAAAATAAGGATTTAGGTAAGTATATACGATTGACTTCTCCATCAGGATCAAGGCAGGGCTAATCCCGGCCATTTGAAACTAGATGTCGGTCGTATCGGCTTGTTCTTCATATGCCATGTATTCTCCGTGCGCCTGCAGAGGCCAGTAAATTATTTATAATATAATTAAACCCTTTACACCGGATCCCCCTGATGCGTGGAGAAGAAATGTTCGTTAAATTGAGAGTTCCACAAAGAGTGAACGGGTCTTCAATGGAATCATTCTCCAGCCCTTGATAGACTTATCTCATCGTTCCGGGGGTTCCAATAAAAATAACGGCGCAGGCTTCTACGATACGATAGGCTGCGGGAGAGGTGCCGATGGCATATAGAACCCTCATGTAGAAGAGCATCAGAGCGGCGAACCGGGGGAATATTTCCCCGAACGATAACCGGCCTGCTTCGCGATCACGGGTGAGATGATATGGGGCAGATAATGTACGTTCTGGTTGTCCTGTTTGCCGTCGTCATAAGTGTCACAGCAGGGGCCGTTACGTCCCCGGCAATACCGGTTCCTTCCGAGCAGTGGACCACAGATACCGTTATTACGTCCCCGGCAACACCAACTCCTCTTGGACCACGGGCAACGGACACTGCAACGGTATCGCCCGCAACACCAGAATCACAGATCGCTGTCACGGGGGTTATTGTTAGTCCGGAAGTATTCATGTACGGGGATACCGGTACGATCCGGGTAGAGATCAAGAACACGGGATCCACCGGGGTTGCCATCGGTGGTGCAAGGCTGTTTTCGGGTGGAGTAGCCGTGCTCAACGACAAGACCTACGATGCGGTCGGCACCATCGCTCCTGGAAGCACCATGCAGTTCACCTTCACCATGAAGGCAAATGTCGCCGACGGTATTTATTACCAGGAGTTTTACCTGGATATGCGCGACGGCGGAAGTTTCCGTTACTACGTTCCGGTGAGGGTTTCAGACTCGCAGATCTGGGTTTCCATCCTGGATGCACCGGAGACGTTCCCGGCCGAGAGCGCAGATACTGTTGTGCTTTCCATCGGTAATCCCCGGGACAATACGGTGAACGGCGTGACGATCACCCCGACGGGGAGCGGGTTTACATCCATTCCGAAAGCTGTTTTCCTTGGTAATCTCCCGGCCGATATGGTGAGGAGCGCATCCTTCAATATCACCGCATCGCAGGCGACCGATCTCACATTCGTCATCTCCTACCGGAACGGGATCAATCAGCACAATGAGACCCTGACCCTCCCGGTTGTGATCGGCCGGAGGACGGTGGAACCGGAGATGGTGATCAACAACATCGAGATAGCCCGGAACGGCCCTTCAGTCAATCTGACAGGAGACGTGACCAACGCAGGTCTTAAGGATGCATACTCCGTTCAGGTCACCGTCGGCAGCCCGGCGCAGGCAATCGCTCCCTATCCGGTGTATGTTGTCGGCAGGCTCGAACCCGACGACTTTTCGAGTTTCGAGATTACATGCAGAGCCGAGGGGGCATCCTCGGTGCCGCTGCTCGTCCAGTACAAGGACGCTACCGGCAAAACTTATGAGGAGACCGTGACCGTCTCTCTGACCGAGACGCAATTGCCGTCGCAGGGGAACACCGGCATTCAGTCAGGCTCGACCTCATCACGAAATGGCCCCGGTGGAGAGGGAGTCTCCGGACCCTTTGATGGGGGGTCTGCGCGGTTTCCGATCCTTGAGATCGCCCTCGTGATCGTCGGGGGCATTGCCGTCGCCATCGCATGGCGGAAGGGGTATTTCGCGAAGATCCGCAAACGCCCGCCCGGATAGGCGGATACCGTGATCAGGGACGTGGATGCCGTATGATCGTCAGGGATATCATCTTTCAACTATCTGTCCGGAACGTCAGGCTAAATCTCCTCCGGTCTCTCCTCGCTGCATTGGGCATCGTTATCGGTGTCATAGCCATCGCATCGATCGGGATGATGGGGGCGAACATGACCCTCTCGGTCACGGAACAACTCACCGATATGGCGAACAAACTCACTGTCACCGGATATGCGGGCGAGGGAGACAGCATGGAAGGACCGGTGGGAGGGGGGCCGGGCCCTCCCCCTCCTGGCGCCGGTGGTTCCTCCACCGATGAGGTGCTGGTGACGGAGAACCAGTTCAAAGATATCAAACGGATCGCTGGGAAATATGGGGTCGTGTATTTTGTCTACCGGGACTCCGATCAGATCGAGGTCGGGTCCGATACGGGGAGAGCAACGATATATGGCCTCGATCTCGAAGTAATCCGGCAGATACTCACTGTTAAAGAGGGAGAGTACCCGGAGAGCCCGAGCTCCGTTCTGGTCGGACCGCTCCTCGCCGAGCGGATGGGTCTCAGGATCGGGAGCCGGATAGACATTGGCGATCCCACCGAAGGGACGACGACGGTCCGCGTTACCGGAATCCTTGAGGAACGGGGATTGTCGATGGACATCAACACGGACGTTGCGATCGTCGGGAGCGAGAACCTTTTTGTCGACCTCTTCGGCGGTGAAGGCGAGTATGGGCAGGTCAACATTGCCGTGAACAACGTCGACGATGTCGCTACTGTTAAATCAAAGATTGAAGGGGCGTTGAACAAGAAGAAAGATGAGGTTACGGTCCAGGATAGCAGCAGGATGGTGGAGAGCATCACGTCGACGGTCTCCTCGATGACGACGTTCGTGACGGCAATTGCGGGAATATCACTCCTCGTCGCGGCAGTCTCGATCTTCAATGTGATGATGATGTCGGTGACCGAGCGCGTTCGTGAGATCGGCATCCTCCGGAGCATCGGGACGCAGAGGAGCGAGGTCCTGAGAATGTTCATCTACGAGGCGGTCATTATCGGGATCGTCGGGGCCGCCATCGGCGCGGTGCTGAGTCTGATCGTCGGCTATGCCGTCGTCGTGGGGATGGTCGGCACGTCGGACTATTTTTTCACCTATGGGAGCCTGATCCATGTCCCGGAGGCCATGCTCATCGGTGTCGCGGTTTGCATTATGTCGGGGGTCTACCCGGCATGGAGGGCATCGAACCTCAATCCCATCGAGGCACTCAGAGCGGAATGAATCTCCAGGGAGCGGTATGATTACGCCACGTGGGGCATGATGGCGCGGGACACCTCCACCGGCGAGGTGCTGCTCTCGATGAACGGCGACCGTCTCTTCACGTCGGGTTCGACGACGGAGGTCTTCACCGTCTCGGCCGCTCTCGATCTTCTCGGCCCGGATTACCGGTTCAGGACGCCCGGTGTACCGGGCCGGAAGATCCGGGCTACAGTGTGATCCGTGCCAGGACCGGAACCTCGGCGGCCGGCGCCCAGCAGGGGGTTCTTCCTCTACGCCCTCGGCCTGCTCGGTTACATGACGACGGCGAAGGGAACGCCAGTCACGTTTGTGATCTACGTCGACAACATCGCCGGCCTCGCGCCGATGAATGACCTGCAAGGCGTGACAGACGACGTAAATGACGTCGCCGTTCTGATATACAAGTGTCTCTGAACCAGAGCCACCCTGGCGACGGTATCTTCTTCCCCCCAGAAGGCCGGATCTCCCGTGTACGATCCGTTCGATATCAGTGATCTGCCACGGACCGGGCGTCGTGGGAGCCGTGGACGAGGTGAAGTGGGCCGCCGTGTATATAACGACGGGTCATGGACCGGTTGATGGGCACAAGAGTTATCACCCCTCCCTCCAGCACTCCCCGCATGGCGGTCGACTCGTTTCGCATCGATATCCCTGAACCGGTCCTCGACGACCTCCGCTCCCGCCTTGCCCGCACCCGCTTCCCGGACGCGGTCGAGGGTGCGGGCTGGGACTACGGCACGGACCTGGGCTATATGGAGGAACTCGTCGATTACTGGCTGAACCGGTTCGACTGGCGCGCCCGTGAAGCGGAGTTGAACCGGTTCGCCCACTATACCGCCGATATCAACGGGATGGAGATCCGGTTCATCCACGAGCGGGGGAGAGGCCCTGACCCGATGCCCCTCATCCTCTTCCACGGCTGGCCGGACTCGATCTGCCGTTACCTCAAACTGATCCCGATGCTCACCGATCCCGCCCGGTTCGGCGGCGATCCGGCCGACTCGTTCGACGTCGTCGTGCCCTCGCTGATCGGCGATCCCGGCATGTCGGGATCGGATACGGAACGGCCGCTCGCAAAGATAGCGGAGCTGGCGCATCGGTTGATGACCGAAGAACTCGGCTACCGCCGGTACGGTGCCGGCGGCGGGGACGGCGGGAGCCCGATCTCGCAGATCCTCGGCGTGCGCCACCCGGACTCGATCATCGGCCTCCACCTCACCGACATCGGCTTTCCCATACTGATGGCGAACTTCCCGGACCTCTCCGATGCGGAGCGGGAGTATCTTGCAGCGTCGCAGACGCGGGGTTTTGAAGAGGGAGCGTATGCGGTGCTCCAGGGTACAAAACCGCAGACGCTTGCCTATGGGTTGAACGACGCTCCTGCCGGCTACGCCGCCTGGATCATCGAGAAGTTCCGCACCTGGAGCGACTGCGACGGAGACCTGGAGACGGTCTACTCGAAAGACGAACTGCTGACGAACGTCATGCTCTACTGGACGGGCGGCCCTTCGGTCAGGGCACTCAGCTACCGCGAGGAGTGGATATCGGGTTCGCTTGCGCCGGATCAACGGGTCGACGTCCCGGTAGGGCTTGCGCTTCCCCCGAAGGATATTGACCTCCTTCCGCCCCGGGAGTATGCAGAGCGCAACCTGAAGGATATCCGGCGGTGGACGGTGCTGGAGCGTGGCGGCCACTTCGCGCCGATGGAAGTCCCGGACTTGATGGCCCGGGAGATCCGGGCGTTCTTCCGCCCGCTCCGGAATCTCCCGGCGTCTGCCTGACCGGAATAGGGATCAGCACCGGGGTCCGGACGATTCAGAATCCTGATAAAGTTGCGGCCCCATGATCCCCCTGCAGGAGCAGTATGGGTTATACGCCAGCGTGGCCGGGAGGCGTACCGGAGTCTTTACTCCTCGACGGTGAATCTCTGCACCGTCACGCACACCCTCATCGAGAGGCTTTTTTCGTCCGGCAGGGTTATCTGGCCCAGGGGGACCGACCCGAGACCAGGAGCCTCTCCAGCTGGCGCTCTTGTTGGCCGGCGTCCTCCTTCTCTGCCGCCATCCGACACTCCGCGCTGCAAAAAGGCACGCCTTCACGCGTGTTTCGCTCTTCCGCCAGGAATGCTCGCCCGCAGTGCCCGCAATACACAGATTCCGGCATATGAACTCACCTCAAGATAGAGAGGGTATGCCTAACGTTAAACTTTTCTAGAGGTCTCTGAAGACCGCTTCCATGGATCCGGTCTCGGGGTTTCTCTTGATGAACCCGGAGGCGGCGTCGTGAGGGCTGGCTGAACTACAACAGTCGGGTCCGGCAGATCCCCGGCGGAGCCATCATCACCGGCACAAAACCAAACCTTCCTAACCCCCGGGGCCAAACTCCATCTATCGACGGGGATGGTTGAGGTGCCGAGGCTGGTACTGATCGACATGGAGACCGGGACCCGGGTCCGGCACCGGATCCGGAGCATAAAACAGGCCTTAAAGCAGCAGGAGTGGTACGAGACGGTGCTTGGGCGGCGCGTCCGGATCAAGAAGGTGTTTGACCGGTAACGGTTCTCGACGTTTGGGCTTGCAGGCATCGGTCTTTCGCCGCGGGTCCGTTAGTCTTCCTGAACTCTCTGTTGCGGTCGCCCCGGACCGAGCAACCCGGCTCCGCCGGCGGATATTCCGATGCTCACCGCAGCCATCCCAGCCTGTAGAAGACCCACCCGACCACAAGCATCGAGATGACGGTCCAGGCAGTCACCTCCCAGAGATAGAGTTCAAACGGGGTCTCAAGAATGTTCATCCCCAGCACCTGCCCGATCAGGGTCGGGATCAGCACGAGGGCCGAGAGGACGGCGATCACCCGCATCGCCCGGTTCATCTCGTAGGAGACGGTGTTGATGTGGACGTCGATCAGGGAGAGGAGACCTTCACGGATGTTCCCGGCGGTCTCGTGCAGGTAGATCGTCTCGTCGGCAAGCGCATCGAAGATGCTCTTCTGCCCCGCCCACGGACCCGTCGCGGGGATGCTCCGTGCAACGATCGCCGTCACCGTCTTCTGGTGAAAGAGGCTCGTTACGAGGACGCTGCTCACCCGCTTGAGCTGGAAGACGGAGTCGAGGAAGTTCTCCGGCATCTCGTTGTTGGGCGTGCCTTCAAGGTGCATCATCCCGGTCTCCATCTCCGAGAGGATCCGGGCGTAAGCCTCGTTGATCCGGTCGAGAAGCCCGTAGAGCACCCTGGCGGCCAGGGGTTCTCCGGCAGTAACGCTCCCGGCGAGACCCGCCAGGATCGGCTCAAAGATCCGGTCTTCAGCCTTCGAGACCGTGACGATCGTCTTCTCCCGGCTCACGATGACGAGCCCGGTGGTTGTCACGACCGGGACCCGGACCCCTTTTCTGATCCGGAGCGTCTGCTCCGGCTCCTGCACGAAGATGAGCCGGGTCGTGCCGGTGACCGTTACCCCCGGATGCGAGGCCTTCATCAGCCGGCTCTCGAAGTAGGCGACGGGGAGACCGAGGATATCGGCAAGCACCGGGAAGTCCGGCCTTGAAGCGCCGGAGATATCAAACCAGGCCTCGGTCGCGGGATCTGCGAGAAATTCCTTCAATTCAGCAGGGGAGAACTCCCTCCCGCCGGCTCCGTCCTCCTCCACCCATCCCCGGACCCGCATCGTCGAGACCGCCGGCGTTGCAGGCCCCGGGATGGTTCCTTCCGGCTCGATCCGCCGCTCCACGGACCTCCCGCCGGCCGCCGCCACCCGCACCACCCGCAGAAGCCGGAGCGTGGGGGACGACCGGGCGATGGTCCATCCTGCAACCGGCACCGCCTCGAGAAACGGGAGCGTGATGATGGCGAGGTCGAGGAGGTGCCAGCGGTCCAGAAAATGGCTCGCCGGGTCCTCCGCGAGGACCAGTTTGAGGACGTATTCAAGGACGAAGATCGCGATGATCGTGGTGTCGGCCATATTGAAGAACCCCGCGACCGGCTGCGGCAGCGATTGGGTCAGGAGGGGTATGATGACGATCGGGGCCATCAGCAGACCGAGGAAGATCATCAGGCCGTCCGGGAGGAGGAGGTAGACGACGTCGCGCACTTTCGCTTTTCGCCCCTCTCCGGCCCTTTCTGCCGCCGTATCCATACCATCACCCCCGGCCGGCCCAGCGATTCCGGGACCCTGTGGGTATACAGTTCTTCTGCGTATATAGCAGGTGCGCCGCTCTCCGGTTGTGCGCAGAATCCTGCCCAAAGTCGGGATAGGCTGATGGCCTTATCCGACGTACCGGGAATCATGCGTGGTGAAACGGCGGAACCGGTCTCGATCCGGGAAGCTCTCGCGGCCGCAGAGGTCTCTCGCCGGGAGCGGAAGAAGTACCCGGCGGTGGCCGCAGGACTCTCGCTCCTCTTTAACGGCCTCGGGCAGGCTTACAACGGGCAGTTCGTGCGGGGCGTCGCGGTGCTGCTCGGGAGCCTCCTCGGCCTCTTCCTCCTGATCGTTCCGGGTGTGGCGGTCTGGCTCTGGGGCGGCTACGATGCCTACCGGACGGCGAAAGGAATGAACGAGGGCCTCCTCCCCTACCGGGAGACGAGCCCGCTCATGGTCGTCGCGTTCCTGGTCGTCTGGGCGGTGACGATCTTTCTGCTCTCGGCGGCGTCGGCGATGCTGCTCGTCGCGATGGGGCAGCAGGGGATGCTGTAAGCGGGAGTCTTGCAGGCGGCCGGGTTCGGCGGCAACAACCATCAAAATGGTCTCGCTGAAGGTTGTACATCGATTTATCTCTGCGGGGTTGAAAGGACGGAGCGGGAAGACCCCCTGCGCAAGGTGGGGGTAGTTCACCAACCCTTTTGTGTTGTTATACTTAAACTCAGGCACATTCCTGAGTGATTTCTTGAGTTTTCTCTGTCGGATCTTTTTAAAGCAGCGCCGAATCGTCTGTTCATCCCGGACTATAAGGGCTGCAAAAACAAAATATCGGGACGTCTTCTGTCCAAATCCAAGATCACCGGATTCGTCGACGTATATCCACGCAATAAATAATAGGACGTACTCGTCATAACGACTGCGAGGACTCCGGCACCCTCCCGCCTTTCACCGGTGCGTCCCGCGATGAATCTCTCCACCGGGGGACCATCCTGATATACTCCAGATCCCCCGATCTTCAGACTTGTTAGCACAATAAGAAACATTCATATTACCTAATTGACAAAGGAAAACCCATGATTGGTTCCCCGGCAAACCGTCTCTTCTGCATCGCCTTCCTGCTCATGGTCGTCCCGGTCGCCGTGTCCGGGGCCCCGGTGACCCGGACGCTCTCGACCGCGGAGCCCGGGGCTGGCGAGGTGTTCACCGTCTCGCTCTCGATCGAGGATATGGCCCTCGGCGGGGTGGTCGAGACGCTGCCGGGCGGCTACGCCTTTGCAGGGACCGGGCACCCCGCCGACCGGTTCCTCGTCCGGGGGCAGCAGGTCGCGTTTGCGGTGATGAACGATACCGCGGTAACCTACTCTGCCCGGGCCCCCGCCTCCGGAAGCGGGGATATCACCGGCACGTGGGAAGACTACCTCGCCGGATCAGAGGGCCGGATTGCCGCATCGCACGTCGCGGTGGACGGCATCGAGACGATCGCGGCGAGCGCCGGGGCAGAGCCGATTGCTTCTGCCGCACAGCAGGCCGCTTCGCCATGTGCGGTCCTTGCGGCGGTTGCCGGCCTTATCCTCGCCGGGCGGTGGGGTGGTCGACGATGAACCGGCGGCACCTCCTCGCCCTTCTGCTCCTCCTCTTCGTTGTCGGGACGGTCTCGGCCTCGTCGGGTGACGGCATCCCCGGCGACGCCGACGGCGACAAGGTCCTCACCGGCGCCGAGTACGCATCGGCGGCCCTCACCTACCTTGATTCGGCTTACATGGGCGGCTCCGGCGGCCTCACCCGGACCGATATCCGGGATGCTGCCTGGGTCTATACGCACTGGGACGGGAAACCCCTCGAAGTCACCGACTCGTCCGGGCAGACGGTGACGCTCTATCGCCCCCTGCGCCGGGTGGTGACCTTCAGCGGCGAGTCCCTGGAGACGTTGCGGTCGCTCGGGTTCGATATGGAGAACGTCGTCGCCGTCGACAAGTACAGCCACGAGAAGAGCACCTTCTTCCCGGAGTGCCGAGATAAGGCAAACGTCGGGTCGATCTGGTCACCCGATATGGAGCAGGTCCTCTCTGTTCGGCCGGACGCGGTCTTCCTCTACGCGACGATCAGCATCGCGGCCTGCGACGATATCCAGCGGAAATTGGAGGCGAGTTCCCCGGGTATCCGGGTCTTCCGGTTTGACTGCTTCAAGCCCGCCACGTATCCCGGGGAGATCCGCACGATCGCCTCGATGATCAACGAGAGCGGGCGCGGCGAAGAGTTTGCTTCCTTCTACGAGTCGACGATGGGCCGGATCCGGGACGGCACGGCCGGCATCCCGGACAGTGAGAAGGTCCGGGTCTACTTCGAGTACTGGTTTGACTACACGACCGTCTCGGCAAAAGCGGGATACAACGAGAAGACCGAGCTCGCCGGGGGAATGAACCCCTTCGCCACCGGGACCGGGGAGTACCCCGTCGTCGACCCCGAGGCGATCATCGTCACCGACCCGGAGATCGTTGTCAAACTGGCCGGGCAGGGTCTGGCCGTCGGCGGCTATTCAGGTCACGACATCGCGGCGCTCGAGGCGATCCGGTCGGCGCTGACCGAGCGGCCCGGGTGGTCGAGGGTCTCCGCGGTAGAGGACGGCCGGGTCTATGTCATCCACTCCGACATCCTCGGCGGCGCCCAGCACTTTATCGGGACGGCCTACCTCGCGAAGTGGTTCTACCCCGACCGGTTCGCCGACCTCGATCCGCACGCCGTTCACCAGCGTTACCTCAACGAGTTCCAGGGGATCGACTTCGACCTCGCGTCCGAGGGAACGTTCGTCTACCCGTGACCGGTGCAGCCATGGAACAGAGCGTCATCATCCAGGAGGGGTATACCCGGCTGAAGAAGACCCGGGCCCTCTTCGTCGGCGGCCTCCTTTCGGCCCTCGCCGTCCTCATCGGCGTCGCGGTCACGCTCGGGTCCGCCGACTTCACGGTGGGCGAGTCCTACCTCGCGATCCTCGCCGGCCTCTTCCCCGGGACCTTCAGCGCCCCCGACCTCGCCACGACCATTGTCTGGGACTTCCGGCTCCACCGGGTGCTCTTTGCGGTCTGTGCCGGGTTCGGGCTCGCGGTGGCGGGTTCCGTCATGCAGGGGATCCTCAGAAACCCGCTCGCGAGCCCGTTCACCCTCGGGATCGCCTCGGCCGCCACCACCGGAGCCTCGATCGCGATCGTCCTCGGTGCCGGGGTCGCGGGCGGAGAATATCTTGTCATCGGCAACGCCTTCCTCTTCGCCCTGCTTGCCGCACTTGCCATCTACGGGATGGCCCGCTACCGGGGGATCGGGAGCGAAACGATGGTCCTTGCCGGTATCGCCGTCATGTACCTCTTCTCGGCGGTGACGTCGCTCCTCCAGTACGTCGGCAGCGCCGAACAGCTCCAGGCGGTGGTCTTCTGGACGTTCGGCTCGGTCGACAAGTCCACCTGGCCGAAACTCGGGATCGTCGCCCTCGTCCTCGCCTGCACCATCCCCTACCTCATCTACCGCGCCTGGGACCTCAACGCCCTCGCCGAAGGCGACGAGGTGGCGGCCAGTCTCGGGGTGCCCGTGGAACGCTCGATGATTCTCTTCATGATGATCGCCTCCCTGCTCACCGCGGTGATCATCTGCTTCACCGGGACGATCGGGTTTATCGGGCTCGTCGCCCCGCACATCACCCGGATGGTCGTCGGCGGAGATTTTCGGACACTCCTCCCCGCCTCCGGCCTCGTGGGCGCTCTCCTCCTTTTGTCTGCCGACAGCATCGCGCGAAGCGTCCTTGCACCGCAGGTCCTTCCCGTCGGGATCGTGACCGCGTTCCTCGGGGTGCCGTTCTTCATCTACCTCTTCCTGCACCGGAGGAATGCCTGATGGCCCGGCTCTCGATCGAAGACCTCTCGTTCGCCTACCGGGACCGGGAGGTGCTCAGGGGGATCACGTTCCCGGTCGCCGCCGGCGAAGTCCTCGGCCTCGTCGGGCCGAACGGGTGTGGGAAGACGACGCTGATCCGGTGCGTCGACGGCATGCTCACCCCGCACAGCGGCAGGGTGCGGCTTGAGGGGCAGGAACTCCGCACGATGCACCGCCGCGAGGTCGCCCGGGCGATGGCCTATGTGCCGCAGTCGGCCGGGAACCAGACCGCCTCGACGGTCTTTGAGACGGTCCTGATGGGAAGGCGGCCCTACCTGAACTGGACGGTGAGCCTGGCTGACGAAGAGAAGGTGGTTGCCGCGCTCGACCTTCTGGACCTCGGCGGGCTTGCGCTCCGGAAGGTCGGCGAACTCTCCGGCGGGGAGCGCCAGCGGGTGATGATCGCCCGGGCGCTCGTGCAGGAGACGGGGGTGATCCTCCTCGACGAACCGACAAGCAATCTGGACGTCTGCCACCAGATGGGGGTCATGGAAGTCCTCCACGGTCTTGCCGAAGAGAGGGGGATTGCCGTCGTGCTCGCGCTCCACGATCTGAATCTCGCCGCGACCTACTGCCACCGCCTGCTCGTTCTCTCGGGCGGGTCGGTCTACAGCCACGGGGTGCCGGAAGAGGTGCTCAACGAAGAGATGCTCAAAGACGTCTACGGCATCGACGCGGTCGTCAAACGGGATCTCGCGGCACCTTACGTGGTCCCGGTCCGGCCGGGAAGCCTGGAGGGAGGGGCGTAAGCCCGCCCTCTCCCCGCCTCATTTCCTGAGAATAGCCAGCGCTTCTTTTGATTCCATGACCAGATGCATCTCTTTGTAGCCGAGGTCGCTCCACGGAAAACTGAGTTTCATGAGGGCGACGGGATCGTCCGTCTCAATCAGCCGGAAGACCGTGTTCCCCACAAGGTCGACCCACTCGTTGATCACGGTCACACCTTCCGGTGTCTCCTCCCTGGCCCGCGCTTCCATGATCTCGGCCGTCTTCCCGGGCTCCCAGGTGAGTATGTTTATGAATTGCATGCTCTTCCCCCCTCGTTGCCGCATCCCGGCACGCCGGGATGGACAGTCGGCGTCATGGGTCCAGGAGTATAAAAGCATGGCGCATTACCGCTGCCCTCCCACCCTCTCCTTCACCCGGGTGGCAATCAGCATCGCGGTGACCGCCGAGAGTGCGAGGAGTACGACCGTATACTGGTCGGCGGTCCCCACGACCGCGACCAGGAGGATGGCGGTCAGGGGCGCACCCAGGGCAAAGGTGAGGGCCGCGACCTCGACGCAGAGGACGAAGATCCCGACCGGAGCACCCGGAAAGACGAGACCCAGCGCGAGCCCGACGAGCGTCGACGAGAAGATGATGGGGAAGAGCGGGCCGCCGATATACCCGCTCTTGAACGAGAGGGCAAGCAGGAGGAGTTTTACGACCGCCATCAAAAGAAGCATCCCGGCCCCGAACCGGGCAGGGTCGGCGATGATGGCGTGGATCTGGGCTTCGCCGGAGAAGAGCAGTTCAGGGACGAAGTAACCGACGACCGCGATCGCCGCCCCCGCGGCGAGGATGCGGGCGAGGATCGCGTCCTTAAAGATTCGGTCCATGATTGTCTCGGCTGCCTGCATGGAGACCCCCGCAAAGACCGCGAGCAGCGACCCTGCGATCCCGAGAAGAACCGCGTAGAGGATGTAGATGGGCAGGATCTCGCCTATCGGCTCAAACGGGATGCTGCGGGCGAAGGACGGGAGGCCGAGGAGCAGGTAGAAGAGAAACCCGATGGTGCCGGCGAGCAGGTTCCAGGTGAGGAGCCGGAAGGCGTTCCTGCTCCCGCCGACCTGGAACTCGGTTGCGAAGACTCCGGTGAAGAGGACGCTCCCGACGATGCCGTTGAACGCCGAGGCGAGGGCGGCGACGTCGAACCCGAGAGCGGCCATGGGAGCGTTGATCCTGAGTCTCTCCCCGACGAAGGAGGATACGTATGCAATGAGGACGGTGATGGTTCCTTCCGGGCCGATGCTTGCCCCGGAGAGGAGCGAGAAGAGCGATGAGAGGAGGGCACCGGGGAATGTCCGGTAATCGGGCTCTGTCTCCCCGCCTTTGAGCGAATCCGTGAACCCCCCGTGGATCACGGTCGGGGCGCGGAGGTACCTGCGGGAGAGGCCGACAAGCAGCGAAAAGAGGAGCACCCCGGCCGGGACCACCCAGGGGTTGGCCGCCACGAAGTCGTTCTCACCCCAGATGGCCCTGTTGAGCAGTCCGTACAGGCTCAGGTAGGCGACCGTGAACGTGATGGCGATGACCGCGATGAAGACAACCTGCCATACTCGCAGAACACCGTCACCGCCCGGTGCTCCCGGCGGCGCCGGACCTTCAGCGGATGCTGGCATGGAAGACACGACACGGCCGATTCATTCTCCCCGGTAATCTTCCTTGCGGTCGGCCTCCTGACACCGGGGAGGTGGGCCGTGCAGCCAAAAAAAGAGTTCTGGTTCCGGATTACCTGCGCCGGGGCCGCGTCTCGACCGTCTCGGTCCTCACAACTTCCGTTGGCGGGGGCGCCTCCCTCCTCATGGCCTCCGCCTCCTCCCGCGTCGGGGGCGTCGTGGTCCCTGCCGACTGGATCAGGCCGTAGTCCGCCTCCCGCGGCCAGTTGTCCTCGTCGAAGCCACGCTCGTCGTCCAGCCGCTGCTTGTCGATGTTCACGACAAAGTTGTCGTCCCCCGGCCGGTAGATTACGGCCTCGGGCGGGATGGCAAACCGCTTTGCCGCCATGCCAAGCACGCCGCCGTACCTGAGTACCAGGTATTGCACCTTGCCGTCGGGGAAGGAGACCCGCATATCCGAGATCTCGCCAAGATCGTCTCCTTGCTGATTGATCACGTTCTTATCAAGGATGTCGTCGGCCGACATGAACCATTCCTCGCCGGCCGCTCGTGTCCTGCGTTCCAGGATAACTTCCGATCGCTCCTGCATCTTCTTCATCTCCATCGCTCCCATATCAGGGAGGCACACCCCCTGAAGTGGGGCGTGCACTGAGTGCCGGGCCTCCATAAAATGATTACGCCTGCAGGCACAGGATCAGCCGAACCGGTCTGGCCCTCCTGCCGGGCATGACGGTGAAAAAGAATGGTGATTTCGCCAATTTATACCATCACTTTACCGCTTTATTGAAATGAGTCTGTGTATGGGCCCAGGAACAAATGGATGAGGTTATGTATTCCGTGCGTCAACCCCCTCTTCATGGGGCCTACCATCAGACTGAATCTCACCACGATTCTCGAGGCAACCGGCGAGTTGCAGCGCTTCCTTGATCTGGGCGCTGCCCGCCTGCGGGTGGAAGGGACGTTATCGCAAGAAGCCTCCGAAGCCCTGATCTTTGAACTGGCCGACGAACTCGAGGACCACCTGCGGACGATGCGTGACAGGCAGGGGTCTGCCGGCATCAACGATCTCCGGGCATGGACCCGGGCCTGGATCGACGAGCGGCAGGGGGCACTCGCAGAGGGTTCTCCACCGTAGGGGGCCGGGGGTAGGCGCTCCCTGCCTGGCCGAGCGGCATTCCCGGCGTCGCACCCGGGGCGGGCCATACCCGGAAGGTGGACGATACCCCGGGGTTGGGAGGAGGGTCGGCCCGGGTTCCCGGGTGACCTTAGCATTTATTACCACCTGTACCCATGCGGCTCCGATGCCTCACTTCGACCTTTTCTTCAAGACCGAGGAGTTGCGGCGGAGGCTTGAGCCACACCTCCGGCTCATCCCGCCGTACTTTCGGTTCACCGTCCGGACCGGGACGCCGGAAGTGCGTTACTTCGACCAGAAGGACCCGATGTGGAAGGGCTTCCCCTTTCCGGTCCCTGACGG
The DNA here is from genome assembly GCF_035363275.1 of Methanoculleus sp. Taxonomy (NCBI): domain Archaea; kingdom Methanobacteriati; phylum Methanobacteriota; class Methanomicrobia; order Methanomicrobiales; family Methanomicrobiaceae; genus Methanoculleus; species Methanoculleus sp. Next base: position 40,465 of record NZ_DAOSET010000002.1, read on the forward strand.
AACCGTCTACGTCTTTGATGACGCAATCCCCGCCCGGGCGCTCGGGGGCGGGATGCAAAATCGGGCGAGTGTCCGGGTCACGCGCGAGGACAAGGATGACGAGGCGATCATCCTCCGCATCTGGCACGAGATCCTGCACGCGGTCGGGCAGCCGGCAGACGACATGGCCCGGCGGGTGGGCGAGTGGCAGAGCATGTCTGATCGGTTGGTCTGGGCGGCCTGGCAGTCGCTCTCCCGGCCGGTCGACGTGCCGTTCTGGCACCGGAAGTTCTATTCCTGGCTGACGGAGCGGGCGGCGAGCGGGGCGGGAGGAAGGTAGATCCGGGGGCACGTCCCCGGCGCTCCCGGAGGGGCGGGCGGGCGGAACGCGGCCCTTGCGGCTATCCGGACCCGACCTGCCGGCAAATCCTATATGTAGGCGAAACCAACCTGGAAGAATGAGATCTCTCGCGATTTCATTCACAATCATGCTTCTTCTCGGCCTGTCGTTGATCTCGGCCGGTTGCATGCAGAGCGGGTCCGGTGTGACTGTCTTGACACCGGAGACTACCACCGTATCACAGGCGCAGTACACCTCGAACGAGACACTCGTCGCTTTTGTCGAGAGCGCGATTGCCTATGTGAAAGAGAACGGCAAGGAAGCTGCCCTTGCCGAGTTTAACGACCCGAACGGATCGTTTGTCCGGGGGGAACTCTACATCTACGCGTATGACTTCAACGGCACTACCCTCGCCCACCCGGTCAACCCGGAGAAGGTCGGCGTCAACCGCCTGAACGAGACCGAGGGGGGCGTGGGGATCTTCCTCCGGCAGATGAACGATGCGGTCAGGAACGGGGACGGTTTCGGCCGGATTGCCTACATCAACCCCACGCGTGACCGGATGCTTGAGTCGAAACTGGCGTATGGGGTGCAGGTTGACGATGACTGGTGGCTTGGCTCCGGAATATACACGGGACCCCTCGACCTGCCTGCGGCGGCCCTCGCCGATTATCCGGAGATGATCGGGATCTGGAGAGCGGACAGCGGAGCCGTGTACTTCCTGAACGATACAATCGAGAAGATGTCCGCCGGCGAAAACACGTGGGTGGTCACTGCGCAGGACGACCGGGTCATCAGCGGGTTCAAGACGTTCTCCCTGCCGGACGGAACGGTGGAGAACCAGACGTTTGTAGGCATATTCAACCCGGACAGAGAGACCATATCGTTCATCGACCGGCCGGGAGGATGGGCGACGGGATCCCTGGCCGATCAGGACACCCTCTTCATCGCCTGGACGAACCCGGGCGATGATACGGCAACGATGGCCGGGGCCCTGACCCTGCACCGGGACAATACCGTCTAATATCCCCTTTTTTCCCGATACGTCCCCGGCACCGGGGTCTTCGAAGCCGCCACGAGGCCACACCGTCCGGGTCTTCCCGCGTGATCCCTATCGGGACGGCGGGATGGATGTCATCATGGAGAACACCCCGGCGGACTTCTGGTCGATCCTCCCAAGCGACGCCTCCCCGATCGGGATCGGGTGGAGAGTGAGGGTTTTCCCCTCGCTCTATAGCCGCGGCGATATCACAACCCTTATTTTCACAAATGCGGCACGCTCTCTGTGAAACATCTTTTCGTGACCCTTCTCCTGATCGCCTCTCTCGTAGCGGCCGGGTGCTCCGCCCCCGCCGGGACGGCGGTTCCCGGTGCCGTATCGCAGGCGCCTGAGAGCGAATTCATCCTCAACGAGTCCATCCATTCGGGCGACGACTTCTATGCCTACGTCAACGACGCATGGATTGCAGAGCATCCCATCCCGCCCGATAAGCAGTATTACGCGGTATTCACCGGGATGCGCGATGGAGTGGATGACGACCTCCATGCTCTCCTCCTGAACGCTTCGGCAGCCCCGACGCAGGATGGGGACAGGAACACTACCCTCATCGGGCAGTTCTACCGGTCCGGGATGGATGCCGGCACAATCGATCAGGAAGGGCTCGGCGGCCTCTCGGACCTTCTTTCGGCGATCGATGCCATCGATTCCCGTGTTGGCCTTGCTAACGCCACGATCGTTCTCCTGGAAGAGGGGTTCGGCCCGGTGTACCACTACTGGGCGGAGGTCAACCCCGAGAACAGCAGCGAGATGGTTCCGGCTCTCTACCAGGGCGGGCTCGGGTTGCCCGACCGGGACTATTACTTCCGGAACGACACGGAGAGCCTTGAGGTCCAGGAGGCCTACCGGGAGCACATAGCCCGGGTGCTGGTGCTCGCTGGAGAGCCTGTCGAAGAGGCTGCGGCCGACACCTCGACCGTCTATGCCATGGAAAGGGCCCTTGCCGCGGCTCACCTCAGTGCGGAGGAGAACCGCGACCCACAGAAGACCACGAACATCTACACCCTGGCCGAACTCGAGGAGGAGTTCCCTGCGATCGGGTGGGGGACCCTTGCCACGATCTCCGGCTCCGGGCCGGTGAGCCGGATGCACATCTACCAGCCGGGCTACGTCGAGGGACTCAACGGCCTGCTCGAGACGGCCCCGCTCGAAGACTGGAAGATCTACCTGCGCTACCGGCTCATCGACCAGGCATCCCCATACCTCAACGCATCCTTCGAGGAGGAGCACTTCGCCTTCTACGAGACGACGCTCTACGGCGTCCCCGAGATGAAATCCCGGTGGCAGCGTGTCGTCAACACGGAGAGCGAACTCCTGGGGGACCTTGTGGGCAGAGAATACGTCGCCGAATACGTGGACCCCCGGACCCGCGAGATGGTATCGGGGATCTTCCTTGCCATCCGCGAGACCTTCGATGAGCGGATAACAGGCCTCGCCTGGATGAGCGAACCGACGAAAGCCGCGGCCCACGAGAAGCTCGCCGCCATGGGGGAGAAGATCGCGTATCCCGACCGGTGGACGGACTACTCCGGGCTGAACCTCTCCGATTCGTACGTGGGGAACGTCCGCGCCGCGAAAGCCCACTCCCTCATCCACGGGCCGGAGGGGCTTGAACAGATCGGCGGACCGGTCGACCGGAGCGTCTGGTTTATTCCCCCGCAGATGGTGAACGCCTTCTACGACCCGACCCGGAATGAGATGGTCTTCCCGGCGGGCATCCTCCAGCCGCCGATCTTCGACCCCGATAGAGACCCCGCTCTCAACTACGCCACTCTCGGCTGGGTGATCGGGCACGAGATGACGCACGGCTTCGACGACCAGGGAAGGCAGTATGACAGGGACGGGAACCTGAAGGACTGGTGGACAGAGGAGGATGCAGCAAACTTCAACAACCGGACGGCCCTGCTCGTGGCGGAGTACAACGCGTTCGAGGCCCTCCCCGGCCTCTACGTCAACGGGAACCTCACCCTTGGGGAGAACATCGCCGATCTCGGGGGCCTGACGCTTGCCTACCATGCCTGGAAGAAGACGGAGAACCCGTCGGATGACCCCGATGCGGATCGGCGGTTCTTCATCGGGGCCGCGACCCTCTGGAGGGCGAACGACCGCGAGGACTCGCTCCGGAACCTGGTCCTGACCGATCCCCATTCCCCGGAGAAGTTCCGGGTGAACGGTGTCCTCTTCAACATCCCGGAGTTCTACGAGGCGTTCCCGGAGATCGGGTCCGGTGATGCCCTCTACAGGGCCGCCGGGGAGAGACCGAGCATCTGGTGAAGAAACCCTCTTTTTATAGATAATCCCGGAGAAATGATGATCAATGAAACTGCCGTACGGGGACCTGTTCGGGAGGAATAGTGTGGCAGAGAATCCGATGATCTCGCCGGACGAGTTCTCGCAGAAGGTTGCATACTCCCGGGCCGAGGCGGAGAAGATCCTCAATGCGGCAGAGAGCGACCTCGCGACCCTTACCGGGATGAAGTGGACCCTTGCGTATACGTCACCCATCCTTGGAGCGGCGATGCTGATCAACCTGGGGCTTTTACTCGCATGCACCGGGGAGTACTATCTCTACTGGATCATGGCGTCCTTCATATTCCTGATGATCAACCCCTTCCTCCTCCTGCTCCCGACCGATGCAGGCGATCTGAAGTCCTACGTCAGGTATTTCAACGATCTCAGGAATCGCGAGAGAATGAGCCTCGAGGAGATCATATCGTGGGAGAGCCTCGAGAAGAGCGCCGCCGTCCCTGCCGATGCGATTGAGGCACTCAAACGGCTCACGCAGCAGAGGAACTCTCTCTACGAACTCGGCTGGAACCTGTTCTTCATCAACTGCCAGCCGCTCGCCCCGGGTTTTCTCGTGCTTTTCGCTCTCTCCTCGGTGTTTGCACTTTCGGGCTGGATCGTGAACGGTGAATTCGCGTCGTACTCCGCCGTGATCGTCGTCATCCAGTCCGCCGCAATCATCGTCTTTTATGCTGCGATCGTGTATGTGCAGCCGTATTCACGTGGCTTCTTTGCGGGGATCCTCGGCATGCAGTCCCGGCTCAAAGAACGGTATAACGAGGCCTGGACCCAGGGGCTGAAGTATGCGCTCACCGCTGCCGTCGTGACAACCGTTGCCGGCGTCATCTCCATCGCGGCGATCGTCCTCCCCGGGGTGACGTACAACAGTTTCATCTCCGCTGAGGCCGATATCGAACTCGGGGCCGGCATGTTTGCCCTCATCTTTCTGACGCAGATGATCGTCGTGCGGCACTTCCAGGGAGGTTACAGCCGCACACTCGTCCACTCCCTCTTATCGTCCAGGATCGAGACGATCCGCGAGGAGGTGCTTTTGGCCGTCGCAGACCTCGCCCCGGCATCGCTCCGCGACGGGGTGACCCCCCGGATGGCAGAGGATCTCGAGAGGATAACCCTCGACCTGGCCCGGTACCGGGCGCTCAAGATCGACTACGCGTCGCTGTTCGGCTATTTCCCTGTCTGTATGGTGACGCCGGATGTCGGTGCCATAATGCGTGTTGCCGAGGCGGTGGACGGCGGCCGCGGAAGGGCCCGTTCCGGCGAGGCGGCGGCGTAATCCCCGGACCGCCGGAGCAGGCAGCCGGCGAGTGCCTGTCAGGACGCCCGGCCTCCGGGAGCCGGGATCTCCAGTGGGCGTTCCGCAAACGCCTTTGCCTCGTCCGGGGTGAACGTGTAATCGAGCTGGTGCGGGTCCCCTCCCGGGCGGGTGCGCATCCCGATTCCCCGGAAGAGGAGGCGTCCCTCGTCTGTCGGGAGTGCAACGATCCCCTGGCTCCCGGCGGCAGCGATTCTCGAGACCTCCTGCATCAACCGTTTTCCATACCCGCGTCTCTTCAGGATCACCCCTATGCGGGAGACGTAGATATTCTTTTCATCCCCATACCTCGTGCAGAACGAGAGGGCTCCGAGCAACTTCCCGTCCGGGGATTCGAGAACCAGCAGGTCTTCATCGAAATCTGCGATGCCGTCCCACGCGTACCGGGCTCCGCTGTGCGAATGGAACATATCAGCCCATTCCTGTCCTGCTCGCTCCAGTAGTGCCTCCCTCTCCTGGATACTATCGCGAGTCAGCGCCACCGTCCGCGTATCCATGAACCCACAGATAATCGTTATCTCCTGCTTCCTTTTTTAAGGCCATGGATGTTTCGTAACTATTATCCCTCCGGTTATGTGATCTTCCTACGATCCACCGTGAAACCCGGCAGAGCCTTACTGATCATGATTACTCTTTCTCTCGCAATTCTTGTCGTTTCTGCAGGATGCACTGCGATCGGTCAGCAACCGTCAGCATCGTCTTCCGCCGCGGCAGTTGCCGCGCCTGCCTCCGACTGCCCAACGTTCGTGTTTACGGACCCTGAATTTGCGTTCGAACTCCAGCGGACGCTTGGGGCCTCGTATGCGGGGGAGGCCGATATCGGCGAGTGCCTGGCCACTGCGTCCAGGATTACAGAAAGAGACTTTGAGAGCTGGTACAGCGAATGGAACAGGACCGCGGAGACCTTCAGGAGAGCGGGGAACGAGAGTCTCGCAGCGGGGCACCGGGTCACCGCAATGGAAGCCTACTACCGGGCCGCAACGTATTACCGCACGGCCGAGTTCTTCCTGCATGGCAATCCCGCCGATCCCCGGATCGTGGAGACCTGGGAAAAGAGCCGGGAAACGTTTCGCGATGCACTTGCGCTCGATATCGTTCCTTACGAGATCGTCGCCATCCCGTATGAGAACACCACGCTGCCGGGCTACTTCTACAAGGTCGACAGTTCCGGCAGTCCCCGGCCGCTGCTTATCGTCCAGACCGGTTTTGACGGCTGCCAGGAGGAGCTCCATCCCTATGCGAAGGAGGGGGTCAGACGCGGATACAACGTCCTGACATTCGAGGGGCCGGGCCAGGGCGAGGTGATACGGGTCCAGCACATCCCGTTCCGTCACGATTGGGAGAACGTGATCAGGCCTGTCGTGGACTATGCGGTAAGCCGGCCCGACGTCGATGAAGACCGGATTGCTCTCTGGGGGGTCTCGCTCGGAGGCTACCTCGCTCCCCGCGGTGCCGCATTCGAGCCCCGGATCGCGGCGCTGGTCGCGGACGGAGGTACCTACGATGTCGGACAGACTCTCCTCGCGAACCTGCAGAACAGCGGGGAAGCGAACCTGACAGAAGTTGAACTGCAGGAGTGGCTGCAGGTGGATCCGGTTGAGTTCAACTCTGCCATGCGCACCGCCATGGCACACGATACCGGCATCCGCTGGCTGAACGAGAACGGGATGTTTGTCTTCGATGCCGGCTCGCCGGCACAGTTCTGGGCGAAATGGATGGAGTTTTCACTCGTCGGCATTGCCGAAGAGATACGGTGCCCCACGCTGGTCTGTGCCGGCGCGACCGATCACCTCGACCCGGACGGGGCGCAGGCGAAGGCGCTCTACGATCACCTCACCTGCGAGCGGGAACTTCTGGTATTCTCCGACGATTACGGTGCCGGGTCGCACTGCCAGTTCGGGGCGTTCGCGCAGTCGTTTGCCGCCAAGTTCGACTGGCTCGACGATAAGATGGGAATGAGCGGATAACGGGCTCCCGTTCCGGGGAAGAATGGGGCTATCGTCCCTCTTTTTCGGATTCTCCAGGCAACTACCGGCGAACATGGTATCCGGCTACCGTGAGCGTATGGGTGAAGGCGTCGTCCCATTCCGGGCCGCGGAGCCTATCCAGCGCCGGTTGCACCCGCTCCCAGAGCCGGCCGAGTTCGTCGGTCTCCGGGATGAGCGCTGTCTGATACGTCACCCGTCCCGCCAGCTTCCCCTGCGCATCAAGGACAAGCAGGCGGCAGCAGTACTCGCGGCAGAGGCCGGGGCGTGTCAGGTGGACCGTGCACCACGCCTTTCCCGTCTCCCCATCAAATCTCAGGAAGGGGCATGCGTTCGGCAGTTCCTCGCTGCTGCTCCTGTCCTCGAAGAGGGCTATCTTGTCCGGATCGACCCGCACCTCCTCCGCATCCCCGGTATAGTGGTTGTGCACGACAAACATGTAGTCGCCGCGCTCTTCGATAACCCTGTGGACGTCCCGCATGTGGGTGCAGCACCTGCCGCACTGGCAGCACTTACCGGCGATGGTGCCTGCCTCCTCGAGCGCCGGGCGGTCGGCACACTGGTGTGCTCATCATCCGGTAGTCTTCACTGCAAGGGTATAATACCTGCCGGAGCCGCCCGGGCGCCGGCAGGCCGGCGGGTTCCGGCCATGGCGCAGGGGGCCGTGATAGCCCGCAAGGGGGGCACGGCCCTCAACGCAGGTGGCGGTTGCTCCCCGGAGAGGGGGGATGTCCCGGATCCAGCCCCGGCGCCGGCAGCAGCGGGAGCGTGTTGACAGCAGCATGGCAGCGGTTGCTGCCGGTGAGAAGGCGTCAGGGTATTTTCGAAATGCAGCCCGTTCAGGGATATTTATATGTGGGAAAACGATGAATAGAACCATTCAAAGACGTAGCAGGGTATCTGTATGCCAACAAGCAAGAAACAAATGGAAAAACTGAACAGGGCAAAGAAGGCCAAGGCAGAAGAACTTGCGCAACAGGCGGCTGCGGGCAGCGAGGCCGCCAAGAAGAAACTCAAGAAACTCGAGAAGAAGATCAAGTGAGCCGCCCGAGACCTCCGGCTGTTTTCATTTTCTTTTTCGACCGCCGCCCTGAACTCATTTAAGCGGCCTTCAACCGATCCGTCGGCGTCTCGAAGGGTCACGATCCTGTCGCAGCCGCCACAGACGATCAGTTCGCATACTTGCTCACCCGTCTTCGAGTGTAACAACGACGAATCATCGATCACAACAATCTGCTACTGTATTCAGGAGCACTTGCTTCATGTCGCATTACGGGCAACAGAATAAGGCATGGTTACACCGTTCAAACCAACGAGATGAACGCTACTTTTCCTCCTGCTTGCGGCCATGATGGTTCTCATGGGAGGAGCTGCAGTCGCGCCGGCTCTCCCACTCATCAGCGAAGCATTTCCCGATGCATCAGAAGCCACGATCTCCCTGATCATTACGCTTCCCGCGCTTGCGATAGCCCTCACCGGCTTTTTCGTCGGAGAACTCTCGGACAGGATTGGCAAAATACCGGTACTTGCCGTCTCCGTTGCTATCTTCTCCATCGCGGGGTGTTCCGGATATTTCCTCACCTCCTTATCCGCAATACTGGTCGGGAGATTCATTCTCGGGATCGGCATTGCCGGGATCATCTGCACGACGTCCGCCCTGATCGTCTGCTATTACGATGGAATTTCCCGCGTCAGGGTGCTCGGGTACCAGGCGGCCGCAATGGGCATGGGAGTACTGGTCCTCGAGACCAGCGGCGGGTATCTCGGAGGGGTCTCCTGGCGTGCGGCGTTCCTTATCTACCTGATCGGCGTCGTCATTCTCGCGGGTGTTCTCCTGACGATGAGGGAACCCGCTCGCGTGAACGTCGAGAAGACGTCGGGAGCACCCGAAGAGACCTTCCCGGCCTCCCTCCTCCTCCCGGGATATGCAACCGTGTTCCTCGGGAACATGCTGTTCTTCCTGGTGCCCACGAAGTTCCCTTACCTGATTGCGAATCTGGATGCAGCACGGATCCTGGGCGAAAACTTCGCGCTTACCGCCGGGATATTCCTGGGAGCCATGGGTTGCGCCTCTTCGCTTGTGGGACTCGTTTACGGGAGAGTCGCCTGGAGGCTCCACCGGTATACCCTGCTCACCCTTACATTTGTCTTCTTCGGGACCGGTCTGTGCGGCCTTGGGTTTGCCACGTCGCTTCTCACCGTCGGGGTCTCGGTGGTCCTCGTCGGTCTGGCCCAGGGCATCCTGATGCCGACAATCCTGAGCTGGATCGCCGCGATCACGCCGAAACAGTTCCTCGGCAGGGCAAGCGGCGGATTCTCGGTGGCCATGAACCTCGGCCTGTTCGTCTCCACGCTTGCCATCGTGCCGGTCATCGCCGTTGTCGCGACCTACGGCAACCTCTTCCTGGCGTTCGGGTGTGCGGCGTTTGCGCTTGCCCTGCCGTATGCTCTTGCGATGGTGAAAAGGCAGTTTGCCCCGCCGGAGGTTGCCGTTGACGTGAGGCCCGGGGCGGAGTGAAATCCTTTTTTGCGGGGTTCTGTATTTTCAGGTCTTGCTAAAAATCGGGTCTGGTCGAATAGAACAAGATAACCGGAGACAATTGGGAGTCCATTTCCCCGGTATGCCAGGTGGCCGGGAACCCCGCTGTGTCGTTCCCGGGCATCGTTGCCGTGAACTACTAATGAACTACTAATATCTACTAAATGAGTAGTTGAGGGATCTGGTCCCTGGGCAGACTCCGGGAAGGCAGGCCCTGGACGCGAGGAGAATGCCTCGCGGTCGGCCTCTACGAGACCACTGCGGATGGGGTCGGCGGATGTGAGGTCACGGGCCCGGCCGGCTGGCGATCCTGACGTTGGCAGCAGTGGCAGCAGATTGCAGCACTGCTGCCATCGGTCGCCCAATAGTAAGGAGATGTGACGACCTCGTTTACAGTATCTATCAGAATGTATCAAATTGATAGATACTATGATAGATCTATCGGGTCTGGAACAGTGATGCCGCCATCTGGCCGGATATCAATCCCAACGATGACAGCAATGACAGCAGTTTTCAGCAGAATGACAGCAACTGCTGTCAATGAGACGGTGCCAGGAGCGGTGAGGGTTCTGAAAGTGCTGCTCTATATGAGGTATGTACCCTGAGTTCCCGGTGAGTTAAGCACATGCGCTATTTTACCCTGAGCACTACCCTCCAATTTGGTCAAATTTATCCAAAATATCAACAAAATGGCCATATTCTAACAATCTAAACAGGGGGCCGATTCGCTTAATTATTAAGCACATCAACCAACTCATATATCGTCAAATATCCGATAATATTGGAATTTAGCCGCGTTTTAGATAGATATGCGCCTAACGCTCGGGAACTCAGGATGTACCTGTACAGGTACATATATGTACAGCAGAATGAGAGTACGGAGAGCATGGGCGATGGGCATGCCGGTGACGGCCGGGGTGCCTGTGTTTTCCGTGCTGCTGTCATTCTCCACGCATGGTCAACCCCGGCGATTGCATAGTCCTCCCGGCGGCCCCCGGTCATGCAACGCTTCAATCCCCCTGGTTCATGATCAACAGGTAGTCTTCCTCCGGGATCTCCCGCATCGCCTGTCCCCTGATATGCCTAGACTACATCTTCTTGTTCGTGATGAACTTCAACTCCGGGATAAGCGGTTTGAACGCCACCGGGGGCTCGAAGACCCTGATGGGCTTGAGGTTGATCCGGAGCGGGAAGACTTCATCGCCGAGATTCGCCGGCGAGGTGAAGATCCGGGATGCGTCTTCGTACATCGTCGAGGTGACCTCAAAGGCCCCGGTGATTGCAGGTGGAAGGTCAACCCCCGCCAGATTAATGGAAGATCATCGGTATATCCATACTGGAAGGAGTTCGATCCAATCACGGCAGAGGAAGAGGCAGATGCAATCCATCATGTGGCCCGACGAATGGCGGCCTCAGTGACAAAAGGGGATCTCGGATTGCTCCTCGCTGAAGAAGTCGGTTGTTACTCGCTCAGGGATCTCCAGATCCTCGGAGGACGGCTGCACGCGGAGATGATCCGGCTGCCCGATCCCTACCGGAAACAGGTCCACCCCTACATCACCGAGCAGTTATTCGGCGCCCACCATCAGCTTCTCGCCATGCACCGGTCGAACCAGTTCCTATCCATGACCGAACCGATCACCGATCGTGCAACGTTCGTTGAGTTCTGCAATATGATCCCCGATGGATGCTTCCGGTGGGGTGAATCCACAGAACGGATTCCGTTTCGTTATACACCCCGACATCGGGTCTTTTACTACCTTATATCGGCCTTCACGATCTTCGTCCTCGACCGCCCGGGCCACCCGGTGGGGACGCCGTTCCCGGGAGGATTCCGGGTCGAAGAGCGCAACGGGTCATTCTATTGTCTCATCCGCGACCGCGAAAAGGAGGTCCCGTTCTCGATCTGCAACTTCTGCCCTGCCCTGCAGACCGAGGACGGGTAGTTCCCAATTGCGGCAGTCCTCCGGATGTTCAGCGCAATACTCTCTCCCCGACAGGCGGGCAACCTGGATGAGGTGATGGTGACGCTGCAAAACGAATGGGTACGAAACGGAGTGAGATGGGCTATGTGGCGACAAAACCCGGCCCTGCGAGAGGTTTTGACACACCTGAATGCGAGTGGCAGGATTCGAACCTGCGAACTCCTTCGAGAATCGATCTTGAGTCGATCACCTTTGGCCGCTCGGTAACACTCGCGCCTGTACTTATAGAACCTCCGGCCTAATGAGCTTGATGCCCGGGCAGCCCCCTCACCCCTCGTCCGGCACGTGCCGCCGGACGAACGCCCCGACCCGCTCGATCGCCGCCGCACCCTCGGGCAGGACCGCGGCGAACGCCTGCCAGCAGTGGAACATCCCCTCCACGCAGTCGAAGGCGACCGGCACCCCCTGGAGCCGGGCGGTGCTGACGAACGCACAGATCCCGTCGATCAGCACCTCTCCCGTCCCGGCCTGGACCATGAGCGACGGCAGCCCGCCGAGGTCCGCGTAGAGCGGCGAGGCCAGCGGGTCCGCCGGATCACCGCCGGGAAGGTAGTCCTCCCGCATCTCCGCGAGGTCGTCCGGCGCCAGCCAGTCCGTCCGCCGGTTCAGGGCGATCGAGTCGCCGAGGAAGAGCATCTCGACGACCGGGGAGAGGCAGATTGCCGCCGCCGGCACCGGGAGGCCGAGGCTCTCTCCCGCAAGGAGCGCCGAGAGGACGAGCGTCCCCCCGGCCGATATCCCGGCCGGCACCACCCGCTCCGGTGGATACCCCTCGCGGAGCAGGTGCCGGTAGGCGGCGACGCAGTCCTCCACCGCCGCCGGGAAGGGGTGCTCCGGGGCGAGCCGGTAGTCGACCGAGACGACCTCCGCAGAAGCAGCATCCGCAATCCGGGCGCAGAGGTCGAGGGAGTCGGCCGTCGAACCTGAGGTGAACCCCCCGCCGTGGAAGAAGAGGACGGTCCGGTCGGTCTGCGACGCAGCCGTCGTCACCCGGTACGCCGGGATTCCGGGCAGCGGTTCGACGTCAGGCCGCCGGCAGTCACCCGCGACGGATCTCCCCGCTTTCAGGGCGGCAAGAACCTCCGTGGCCTTCATCGTGGCTCACATGAAGTCTGCGAGCCCCAGTTGCTTCTCCGGGGGCTGGCCGAAGGTCGACTCGATCTGCATGAAGAGCACCTCCACCCGTTGCTTCGTGTACTCAGAGACCGCGTAGGTCGCGCAGATGTTGCGCGACATCTCCAGATACTTCTTCACCGACCCCTCGTGGACCGTCGGGATGACGTTCCCCCCACAGCGGGTGCATTTCCCGGCGAGAGGCATCCGCCGGTATTTTGCGTTGCATTTCATGCACCGCACCTTCTGCTTCGAGAAGGCGTTCAGGTTGCCCTGGAGGTCCCGGATGAAGTGGGTGTTTAAGACCCGTTCCGCGACGTCGTCGGCATCCACCGCTCGTATCCTCTCCGCGAGGTCGAGCTCCGCCTCGAGTTTGTCGAGCATCGACCCGAGCTTCGTGTAGGTGGACTCGAGCGGCCCCGCCGAGATGTTCGAGGTCGGGTGGGTGTAGAGGAACCCCTCGACCTGGGCCGGGGTGCCGAGCCGCCGCTCCACCCGGTCGACGAACTTGTCGAGATCTTTGGGGTGGGTGTAGGTGAGGCAGCCGTTGTAGACTTCTAACGGGTAGTGGTCGCAGACATCGACGTTCAGGCTCTCCTTGTCGACCTCCGCAGGGTCGATCCGCGTCGTCAGGACGAGCGGCGCGTCCATCGTCCCGCCCCGGGTCTCCGGCAGGTAGGAGCGGGAGAAGTTGATCAGCCCGTCGAGGAGGAGCATCACGCAGTCCTCGTCGCCGTCACACTGGCCGCAGAAGATGCCGTTTGCGACGAGGGTGTGGTTCTCCGCAACCGTCAGGCAGTAGACCCGGTCGTCGAGCGCCTGGACGGTCTCGCGAGTCACGACCTCGTCCGCCACGACGAGCCCCCCTTCCTCCGTCGGGACCTTATCACCGATCTTCACTTCGAGCGCCCGGAGTTTGCGCAGGTAATCGGTGTCCCAGACCAGCATCGCGTGGTCGGGGGTGACCGTAAGAACCTTCCCCCGCTGCGTTATAAACCGGATCAGGTGCGCCGGGGCCCGGTGGACCGAGACGGAGGTGACCTTTTTGATGCTGACCAACCCCCGCGGGTCGATGCTTTTAACGAAATACGGCTGCCGGGGGTCGGAGTAGAACGTCCCCACGTGGTCTAACCCTGGTTTCGAGAGATCGAAACTCTCCACCACAAACTGCCGGATCGAGATCGTCGCCCACTGCCGGCCGTCAAAGACGGAGATCTCAGTCTCGCCCGCAAAACAGTTCCGCCGTTTTGCCGCGTGGAAGAACGGGTGGCCGTAGCCGACCGGGGCCTTCGAGAACCCGATCAGCCGAACGAGGACCCCGGCGCTGGTGTGCGGCGCAAGCCCCATCAGGAGTTGGCCCACCAGGTCGAGGGGCTTTTCTGCCCTGTAGAAGGGTTCGAGCCCGTAGAACCGCACCAGGAGGTCGTCGACGAACTTCGCCACCCGGACCAGCCACTCGCCGCAGTCCTCTGAGACCAGAATGTCCTGGTGGCGGAGCTCCACCACCTGGTCGGCGCTGACGAGTTCTTGACCGTAGGTGTCGTGGGCGTAGCCGAGTTCCCGGAGCCGCTCGATGGGGACGCCGACTTCGTCCGGCCGGAAATGGGTCAGGGGAAGGTCGATCATATCGTAGCGGACAGTCCCGTCCTTGAAGACATAAAGGTTCTGCAGCGCCCGGAGGATTCCCTTCTCGATCGGCTCCACCGGCCGTTCCCGGGATATCAGCCCTTTCACGCCCTTCAAGAGCGGGATCGCCGAGTCCCGGACCCCGAGGTGCTCGAGAGCCGCCGCATACTCGGTCTTGAGATTGATCGAGACCTTCTGGAGGCAGACCGTCGGCACGTTGCACCGGGGGCAGAGGTCCTGCGCGACGTCCTTGCCGCACTTGGGGCACCGGAGGACCGGGACCGTATGGGCACCGCACTCGCAGAGGTTCTTGTAGGTGAAGGTGCCGCAGGCGGGACAGCGTCGCTCGCCGACCTCCACCTCGACCACACCGCCGTCCGTGTTGGACCGGGGCTTCGAGGAGCAGGCCGCCTGGAACGACCGGCGCGAACCTCCGTCGTCCCCGATGGGAAAGAGCGAGTGGGGCGGCGGCTTCATCTCCCGCGGCTTGGACTTCCCCGGCCGACCCATCCGCCCGCCGACCCGGGTGCCCGCCCGTGATTGGACCCGAAAACCCGAGAGGTGCATCACGAGGTCGAGCGAGTTCTCCATCGGGGCATCCTGCCACGCCGGCCGCTTCTCCAGGTGCAGCGTCAGGCCGAGGCAGGCAAGGAAGACCAGATGTTCGGGGATCGCGATCCGCTCGCCGGCAAGACGGTGGGGCACCAGGAGTTCCTCGAGAATCGCCTTTGTCTCCGGGGTGTTTGGCAGCGTCAGCACCCCGGCCTCGACCCTGCCCCCGGCGCTGACGCGGTCCGCGAGGAGGGCGATCTCGGCCGGGGCGATGTCGTCCCACATGTAGGTGTAATCGGGATGGAGGGGCGCTCCGTCGAGGGCGAACTCGATCGCCTCGAGTTCGTTCTCCGGGTGGCGCGGGCCGCCCTCGAGCCGCCACCACTCCTCGCAGTAACTCGGCGGCATCAGCGGGTGGTTGTTCTCCATGAACTCCCCGAAACTGATCAGGATCTCGCCGACGTCCAGGATCTCATCGACCTGGCCGGCGATCCGCCGGGCCTCCGCCGCGTCGTCGACCCTCAGCACCTCCCCGCTCCGGAGTTTGACCGTCGGCCCCTGGATCGAGTCCACCGGCACGATCCCCGCCGCCTTCCCCGGACGTTCGACCTTCATCTGGGTCCCGACCGCGAGAAAGTCCCCGAGGATGTGCATCGTCGCGGGATTCAAGCCCGCGGCCGCGAACCCGGTGTTCCGCGCCCGGCCGAGGCGCAGCCGGAACCCGCCCTTCCGCATCGGGTATGAAAAGACCGGTCGCCCGCCGATCAGGTCGCGGATGTACTTGTCTTTGGGCTTGATCGCGGCGCCCGCATCGTCGTCGCTCTTCGGGCCGCCGCCGATCATCACCTCGAGCCAGTCCCAGCCCTGCATCTTCATCTTGCGAACGTTTTTGAGGACCTTCGGGGCTTTCAGTGCCAGTCCTTCGGCGACGACGAGCGCCATACCGCCCCGGACGGTGTTCGTCTCCACCCGCTCCAGGTTCCGGTAGCCGCTCACCTCCTGCTGCTCCGTCGGCTCGCCGTCGATGCAGACCGGGCAGTTCTCGATGATCATCCGGAGTTCCTTCTCGCTCGGGAGGTACTGCAGGCTCATGATGTTGTTGTACTGCCGGATCTCCTCGATGTAGCGCTCCACTTCCTCGGGGCGGGGGATGTAGCGGTTGATCCCGAGCGCCTGCCGGACGTAGTCGCCCACCAGCACCGAGAGCGCCTGTGCCGTCCCGCCGGCGCTCCGGATGGGGCCCGCGTAGTAGATCTTTAAGTACTCGGTCCCGTCGTCGTTCTTGCCGAGGCTGACCTTGCCAATCCCCTCCGTCGGGGCGGCCACCACTCCTTCGGTCAGGAGCGCCATCGCTCCCCGGATGGCGTGGTCGAGGATCTCCTCCGGCGTCGTCTCCCCGAACTTCCGGGCCACAAAATCGTCGCCGATGCGAAGCGCCGCCTCTTCTCGGGACATCTCCTGCTCGAGTTCCCGGATCCGGGCCGCTATCCCTTTGTAGCCGAGAAGTGCTTCCACCCGGTCGGCGAGGTCGCTTGCTATCGGGATCTCCGTCTCCGTCCTCGGATCGAGTCCGCGGGTCCGTGCGGCGACGGCAATCCGCATCGCGGACTCAAGCCCGGCTATCAGTTCGTCGAAGTACCCGGCGGTAGCAGGTGAGACCTCCATGTATGATGTATGGACCTTTCACGCATTTAGAGGGCTCGCTCCCGGGTGGGAAGCCCCCATCCCGGCGGATCCTTTAAAGGCCAAATCGTCAGAGAATTCTTGCGATCCTGATAATCTGCTCCCGGATCCCTTCCGGCGGGAGCATCAGGTCCACCTTCCCGGTCTCGAATGCGGCGCGGGGCATGGCGTGGATGGCGCAGGTCCGGAGGGTCTGCGCGAGGGTGATACCTCCGATAGCCTTGATGTGGCGGATCCCCTCGGCACCGTCGCTCCCCATCCCCGAGAGGATCACCCCGACGATCCGGTCGTCGCCGTTCCGCTCAAGCGATCGCATGGCGACGTCAATCGAGGGCCTGGCGAAGCGGACCTTCTCGTCATCGAAGAGGTGAATGGTCCGGTTCTCCAGGAGTTCCAGGTGGATCTCGCTTGGGGCCACGTAGATCGTGCCGTGCTCCACCGTCTCGCCGTCCTCGCCGACTTTGACGTTCATTCGGGAGATCTCTTCGATATGCCTGCAGAGCGCGCTGTTAATGTGCTGCGGCATATGCTGGACGACGATGATGGCGACATTGACGAGTGGAAACCGTGAGAAGACCGCTTCCAGCGTTCGCGGACCCCCGGTCGACGAGCCTATGACCACGATCGTCCGCCTGTCCGGGCCGTCAGGTTCGGGATTCTCCATGCGCTCCCCACCTATCAAGCGAGGTAGTCGAGGTACCCTTTCACAATGGCCACGATCTCGTCCGCTTCGAAGGGTTTTGTGATGTAGTCGATGATGTGCTCCGTGAGCGGCTCCAGTTCCCCGTCGGGGATATCCTTTGCAGTGAGCATCGCGACGACGTTCCCGGCGATCAGGTCCCGGGCGATCATCTCCTCGATCGTCTCCCATCCGTCCTTTCCGGGCATCATGACGTCCATCAGGACGACGCCCCGGAACCCCTTCTCCAGCTCTGCGATGCATGCGTCCCCGCTCTCCGCGGTGACGACGTCGATCCCCTCCGGTCTGAAGAGCTCCTCCATCACCTCGAGGATGAATCGATCGTCATCGACGACCATAACCTGCCGGCACGACACTTCCGACACCTGCTGGCACATACGGGCCTCTGGTAGTTCTTTCTCACCTGAACCAGTATATACCTTTATCGATCATGCTCGAGGGACGTCAACTGCGTCGAGGGTGAATAGGATGGTCGACCCCATCCCTTCTCCGGCACTCTCGGCCCATATGCGGCCTTTATGCCGCTCGATAATCCGCCTGCAGATGGCAAGGCCCAGGCCCGGGGATTCGAGATCGTGTCGAGAGGGATCAGCCTTGTAGAACTCGACAAACGCGCGCTCGATCTGCTCGCGGGTCATGCCGATCCCGGTATCCCTGACCGCGACGATCACGACCCCCTCCGTTCGTGCGGCGCCGATGCTGATGGTCCCGGTCCCGTTCTGCATGTATTTGACGGCGTTGGCGATCAGGTTGTCGAAGATCTCGCCAAGGAGAACCCTGTCAGCCCTGACGACGATCTCCGCCGGGACGTTATTCTCGAGGATTATGGCTCTCGCCCTGAACGGGATCTCGTAGTTCCTCAGGACGTTCTTCAACTCGGTGCGCAGGTTCAGCGGCTCGAGGTCGAGTTCGATATACAGGGAGTTCATACGAGCCAGTTTCAGGGTCTTATCGACCAGATCCTTCATGTAGGTGATGTTGTGGGCGGTGATCTCGAGGAGGCGCCGGAGACCCGGATCCTGCTCCCGTTGCAGGATCCGGGGCATGAGCGCGACCAGTGGGGTTAAGGGGGTCTTGAGGTCGTGCCCGAGCTGCGATATGAACTCGTCCTTCTGGGCGAGGAGTTTCTCCACGTCGGCGGTCCGCTCCCTGACCATCGCATCGAGATCCTTGTTGACGACATAGAGCTGGCTCCGGAGCACCTCCAGTTCCCGGTTCTTCGCCTGGAGGTTTCCGGCGAACCCCTTGAGCGCCTCCTCCGCCTGCACCCGCTGGGTGATCGCAAACCCGAGCTGCAGCATCAGGCACGACCCGTCCGTATCGGTGAACGGATAGGCGTGGACCTCGTAGGTCTCGCCGTTCGTGTGGTCCCACTCCCACCGCTCGGGGCTCTTGAGGGTGAAGACCCGCGTCCCCCGGCAGGGGTTGCAGGGTCTCCGTGAGCCGCGCTGGACCTCGTAGCAGGTCCGGCCCTCCGGGTTGCCGAAGGTCTCGCGGAAGGCCCTGTTGGCGAACCGGAAGGTGTGGTCCTCTTCCTGCAGGGTGACGTAGGCGGGGAGGGTGTCCAGGACCGAGAAGAGGCGGCGGCGTTCGGCGCTCAGGGTCTCTGCCGCCTCTTTGTAGCGGGTGACCTCCGAGACCCGGCAGGATATGGTGCCGCCGTCGAGGCAGAGCCCCGAGAGGGTGAACCAGCGGGCGGCGCCGTCCCGGCCGACGAAACGCGTCTCGACGACAAAAGCCCGTCCTCCCTGTATTGCCGCCGCAAAGAACTCTTCGCGGTCGTTGGCGTAAGGCCAGATCTCTGATACCGGCAGGCCTTGCAGATCTTCCTTCGCGTAGCCCAGGATCTCGGCGAAGGCCCGGTTTGCGTCCGTCACCGCCCCGTCCTCGCGCCTGAGGAGAAACGCGCCGCCGGGTGTCCCTTCCATGCTCTCCAGGCGGTGGGCCCGTTCCCGGGTCGAATAACTGATCGTTGAGGCGAGCGCCGCGAGAGCGATCATGGCAACGAAGGGAGGGAGCGCCGCAAGGAGGGGCTCGGCCGGGCCGGGGTATGCGCGGAGTGACGCAATGCCGAGTGTGGCAAGCCCAAGCACGGTGGCGGCGGTGATCCCCCTTTCGCGGTAGTGGTAGCCGGCAAATCCGGCGGAGATGAAGACGAGGGACCAGAGGATGAGATTGGTGCCGGGAGACTCCACGAGGAGGGCGGCAAGGACCGCAGTAAGCGAGGTTCCGGCGATCAGAGCCGCCCCGGGTTCCCCGAAACCCCCTTCCCGCAGGAGCCGGGCGAGGGTCTTTGCCATGTAGTGTGCCATCCGACCTTAGTGATCAGATGGCTGCGGGATCATTTATTGTTCGTGGATCGTTCGGCGCGCTTGCCGGTCTCAAGCGCCTCGGTGAGCGGCCCGGCACCCACCTCCCCCATCTTCCAGAGGAGGAGCGCCGCACGTTCCTGCGTCTTTGGGTCCGGGCTCTTCATCAGGCGGAGGAGCGGTCCGACCGCCGCCTCCCCGATCCCACAGAGAGCCATTGCGGCGAACGGCTGGATGTCCGGGTCGGCGCTCTCGATGACACCGATGAGGGGTTCAACAGCTGCATCCCCGATCCCGGTCAGGGCTGCCGCGGCGTATCGCCGGAAGTCCCGGTCCTCTTCGGTACGCATCGCTGCGAGGAGGGGACCGACTGTTCCTTCGCCGATCTGCACCAGCGCGCGAGCGGCATACCACCGGAGGTCGTTGTCGCCGGTGAGCATTGCGGCGATCAACGGCTCGATCGCTGCCTCCCCTTGCGTCCCAAGTTCGGCGGCTGCCGCGCGGCGCACTTCGAGAGGGCCCCGCCGGAGGTCGGCGATCAGGTCATCGATCCGGGTCTCGTCAGTCATGGACTTCAGGTTAACCTTCGCTGATGTTATGCCTTCCTGATGCTGCCGAGCGCCGCCCGGGCAGCCTCGCGCACCTCTTCCTGCCCATCGTCAAGCGCCGCGATCAGGGCATCGACCGAATGGGGATCGTTGATCTCCCCAAGGGCTGCTACCGCTCCTGCACGAACACGCCAGTCGGCGTCACCGAGCGCCGCAACGAGTGGGTCGACGGCAGGTCGTCCGATCCGGTCGAGGGCGGCGATCACTTCCGGCCGGAATTCCTCGTCGCCCGTGCGGAGCGCCGCAAGAAGGGAGGGGACGGCAGGTTCGCCGATGTCTCCGAGCGCCCTCGCGGCCCGCTGTCGCACCCTCTCATCAGGGTCGAGGAGGGCGCCGACGAGAGCCGTAACCGTGCTTTCTCCCCCGATGCTGCCGAGGGCGAGGGCCGCACCCCAGCGGAGGCGCTCGTTCCCGTCGCGGAGACCGGCGATGAGCCCCTCTCGCGCCGGCTCACCGATGGCCCCGAGCGCGAGGGCCGCCCTGCTCCGGATGTAGGTATCCTCATCGTCGAGCGCTGCCATCAGCGCCGGGATAGCCTCCGGGTCGGCGATATCGCCGAGAGCGACCGCAGCCATCCACCGGACGTCGACGTTCTCGCTCTCGAGACTCTCAATAAGCGGCCCGACGGCAGGAGATCCCAGTTTGCCGAGCGCCTCCGTCGCCTTCCAGCGGACGCCGCTCTCCGGATCGGAGAGGAGGGCGGCGAGCGGCCCGACGGCTGCAGGATCGCCGGCGTCGCCCAGGCATCCGGCCGCCTGGTAGCGGGTCTCCGGGTCCCGGCTCGAAAGCCGGGAGATGAGCCGTCGTATGTTCCGATCGCACGCGGGCGCACCGCGACCGGGCTCCCCGGTACGGAAGTGCAGGCGGTCGCGCCCCCTGGCGGCGAGCTCGAAGAGGTAGCCGAGCAGGTATGCGGCGGCGATGAAGGTTGCTGCACGGACGAGGACTACCGCGTCCGGAGACCCATGGAGAAGTGTCTCGACGACGATATGGACCGCCGCGAGGAGAAATCCGAAGACGATCGCTTGGCGTCCATACCAGAACGCGGAAATGACTATGACCGGGTAGAACAGGTGCGGGTAGACGGCGCCGGCACCGAAAACGAGGTCGAGGAGAAGAATGAGCGCCGTGGCGAGGCCGATAACTGCGGGCCTGCTCCATGCCCGTGCGTCTTCCGACAGACCTCTCATCCCAGAGATTGGGTGCGGCCCGCACCCATAAAGAGTTTATGCGGCGGGGCCTCTCCCCTCACCGCTGCTCTGCGGCCGCCCTCATCGCTTTCCCGCCGCTGCTCTCCTCGAGTTTTGCAAGCGACGCCTCGATGAACGCGGGGATGTCGTCTGGCTTCCTGCTCGAGACCAGGTTGCCGTCGACCACCACCTCCCGGTCGATATACTCCGCACCGGCATTCCTGATATCCTGGGCGACGGACTTCCAGCCGGTGATCTTGCGGCCCCGGAGCACCTGCGCGTTGATCAGGAGCTGGGGCGCGTGGCAGATGGCGAGGACGGGTTTGCCGCTCTCGACGAAGGCACGCACGAACTCCACGGGCGCATCGTGGGCCCGGAGCTTGTCGGGCGAGTAGCCGCCCGGTATGAAGAGCGCGTCGAAGTCGTCGACCGAGACGTCGGAGGCGGCCCGGTCGATCGCAACAGGCGTCCGGTCCGCCTTCCCGTGCACCGTCTCTCCCGCGGAGAGGCCGACGTGGACGAGGTCGTGGCCGGCACCCCGGAACGCCTCCGCGGGCCGCGTATACTCGACATCCTCAAACATATCCGTGATCAGGACTGCTATTCTGCTCATTGCCATTCCTCTCCCGGGCCGGGTGACCGGCCCGGCTTCCCCCAGGATGGTCGGGAATATAATGTTACCGGGTCGGGGGGCGGCCGGCCTCGAGTGCTTCGCGCTCCGTTCCCGCCGGCTTCCGGGCGATCTCTCTATGTTTATATATTACTGCGTCAGAACCGGGGATATGCACGTGTCGCCTCCTGCACTGCCGGGACGCATTGCCGGGAGGGGAGCCTCTGCCTGACTGGTGCAGCCTCGCTCCCGACGAGGTTCGGCGGGAGCTCGATGCCGGTCCGACCGGTCTCACCGCACAGGAGGCGGAGGCGCGACTGCAGCGCTACGGGGCAAACGTCCTCCGGGAGGAGGCGAGAGAGACCCGTCTCCAGGTATTTCTCCGCCAGTTCAAGAGCGTCCTCATCATCATCCTGATCGTCGCCGCCGCGATCTCGTTCCTCGTTGGTGAGGCTCTGGACGCCGCGGCCATTCTCACCATCGTCGTCTTAAACGCCCTCCTCGGCTTCTCCCAGGAATGGCAGGCCGGAGAGGCCATCGAGGCCCTGAAGAAACTGCTCGTCCAGCACGCCGTGGTTGTCCGCGACGGGGAGCGCCAGGAGATCGATGCGGCGGGAGTCGTGCCGGGGGACCTCGTCCTGCTCGAGATGGGAGAACGGGTGCCCGCCGACCTCGTTATTGTCGAGGGGACGTCGCTTGAGGTCGACGAGGCGCCGCTGACCGGCGAGTCCTCGCCTGTCGACAAGGCGCCGGGCCGGCTTCCGGCGGAGACCTGCCTTGCCGAGCGGAGCAACATGACCTTTGCCGGGACGACCGTGGTCAACGGGCACGGGCGGGGTATCGTCGTCGCCACCGGGATGCAGACGGAGTTCGGACAGATCGCCGGCCTCTCCCAGCGGGTCGGGGACGAGGCGACGCCTCTCGCCCGGCAGATGGACCGCCTCGGCCGCGACCTCGGCCTGATTGCCGTCGGGATCGCCGTGCTCGCGGTCGCGGTCGGCCTCCTTCAGCAGCGGGGGCTTCTTGAGATGTTCCTCGTCGGCGTCTCGCTCGCGGTGGCGGTCATTCCGGAAGGCCTCCCGGCGGTCGTGACGCTGACGCTTGCGATCGGCATCAAGAACATGATGCGGCGGAACTGCCTGATCCGCCACCTCCCGGCCTCAGAGACCCTCGGCGCGGTCTCGGTGATCTGCACCGACAAGACCGGGACCCTCACCCGGAACGAGATGACGGTCGTCCGGGTGAGGACACCGGACGCGGAGTTCGAGGTCACCGGAGCCGGGTATGCCCCGGAGGGGGAGTTCCTTGTTGAAGAAAAACCCGTCGACCCCCTCGCGGACCGGGGGCTCCGTCTCTTCCTGCGCACCGTCCTCCTCTGCAACCATGCCTCCTTCGCTCTTGAGGAAGGGGGATGGCGGATCTTCGGCACGCCGACCGAGGGGGCGCTCGTCGTCGCGGCGGCGAAAGCCGGCCTCTCCCGCGAGGGCGTTCCGGAGGCGGCAACGGAGTTCTCGTTCAACTCCACCCGGAAGCGGATGACGATCGTCTACCCCGGAGAGGGGGGGCACGTCGCCTACGTGAAGGGGGCCCCGGAGGTCCTCCTCGCCCGCTCGTCCCGGCTAATGGTCGGGGGTTCGGCCGTGCCGCTCACGCAGGACCGCCGCGACGCGCTCCTCGGTGAGCTCGAGGGATACGCGTCGCAGGGGCTCCGGGTGCTCGGCGCAGCCTGCCGCACGCTTCCCGCCGGGATCGAGTGGACTGCCGATGCCGTAGAGGAGGACCTGACCTTCCTCGGCTTTGCCGGGATCGTCGACCCCCCGCGGCCCGAGGCGGCGGAGGCGATCCGGCTCTGCCGGAGCGCCGGGATCGACGTCATCATGATCACCGGGGACAACCCGCTGACCGCCTACACCATCGCCCGCGACCTCGGCCTCTCGAGTGAGGGGGCGCTCACCGGGGCCGACCTTG
This sequence comes from Methanoculleus sp., assembly GCF_035363275.1. Classification (NCBI taxonomy): domain Archaea; kingdom Methanobacteriati; phylum Methanobacteriota; class Methanomicrobia; order Methanomicrobiales; family Methanomicrobiaceae; genus Methanoculleus; species Methanoculleus sp. The sequence goes on from NZ_DAOSET010000002.1 coordinate 64,328, forward strand.
AGGCGATGACCGACGACGAACTCGAAGCCCGTCTCCGGACGACGAAGGTGCTCTCCCGGGTCACGGCGGAGCACAAACTCCGGGTGATCGACCTCCTCTCGCGGGAGCGGGCGGTCATCGCTATGACCGGGGACGGGGTCAACGACGCCCCGGCGCTGAGGAAGGCGAGCATCGGGATCGCCATGGGGATCAAGGGGACGGATGCGGCCAAAGAGTCGAGCGACATGGTGCTCGTCGACGACAACTTCGCGAGCATCGTCGCCGGCGTCGAGGAGGGCAGGCGGGAGTACGACAACATTGCCCGGTTCACCCGTTACCTTCTCTCCTCGAACGTCGGGGAACTCGTCGCGATCGTCGGCGGGCTCCTCCTCGGCCTGCCGCTGATCCTCATCCCCGTCCAGATCCTCTGGATCAACCTGGTCACCGACGGCCTCACCGCCCTCGCCCTCGGCCTCGAACCCGCCGAGCGGGACGTCATGCAGCGGCGGCCGCGGGACCCGGACGAGTCCATCCTCACCCGGAACGCCTACCTCGTCATCCTCATCCTCGGCGTCTGGCTCGGCCTCCTGACGATCTATGCCTTCTCGGGCTATTACGAGGCCGACATCGACCGGGCGCGGACGATGGCGTTCACCAGCCTTATCGTCTTTGAGCTTTACAACGTCCTGAACTTCCGGTCGTTCCGGTTCCCCCTCCACCGGATCGGGGTCTTCACGAACCCCACCCTGATCCTCGCGATCCTCGGCAGCCTCGCTCTCCAGGCGGTGGTGGTCTACGTCCCGGTCTTCAACGCCTTCCTCGGGACCGCACCGCTGGCCCTCGCCGACTGGGGGTTCCTCGCCCTGCTCGGCCTGCCGGTGCTCCTCGTGGGGGAAGCCTACAAGATGCTCCTGCTCCGGCTTCGGAATGCGGCGCCCGCGGCGAGTTGAACCGGAGGCCCCCGTCTTTTGCCCGCCGCAGGCATCGTGTGCCGGAGGCGCCGGGTTCTACCCTTCCGGCGGCGGTATGGACCGGCATGATTATGGGAGGACCGTGCATACCTGAGTTCTACGGTTCATCCTTTTCGGGGAGTTCTATGTTCGGATCTCTGTCTCTCATGACATGCCCTGTCTCACCGGGCCTCAACCGCCGGGGTGACGGCGCATGATCGTCAGCCCGGAGTTGATCGCCGTCGCGGTCTTCCTCCTCACCTACGCGCTCATCATCGACGAGCGGATCCACCGTGCGGTGGTGGCGATGCTCGGCGCCTCGATCGTCGTCTTCCTCCACATCGTCCCCTGGGAGATGATCCCGGAGTACATCGACCTCGGGACCATCTTCCTCCTGATCGGGATGATGATCATCGTCAATACCGCCCGCGGCAGCGGCCTCTTCGAGTATATCGCCATCAAGACGGCGAAGCTTGCAAAAGGGAGCCCGATGCGGGTGCTGCTCCTCTTCTCGATCGTGACCGGCCTCACGAGCGCGTTCCTCGACAACGTCACGACGGTCCTCCTCATCACCCCGATGCTCCTCTACGTCGCAAGCGTCATGAAGACCAGCCCCATGCCTTTCCTGATTGCGGAGATCTTCGCCTCGAACATCGGCGGTGCGGCGACGCTCATCGGTGACCCGCCGAACATCATGATCGGTTCGGCCGCCGGCCTGACGTTCAACGAGTTCCTCGTCAACATGGCGCCGATGATGGCGATCAACCTCGCCGTCGTCATGGGGATGCTCGCCCTCATCTACAGAAAGGACCTCTACGTCTCGCCCGACGAACGGGAGGGGATCGAGAGGACGTTTGCGGAGTTAAAAGAGCGGGAGGCGATCCGCGACTGGCCGCTCTTCAAGAAGTCGGTCATTGTCATCGCCCTCGTCATCGGGATGTTCTTCGTCCACGACCAGCTCGGCCTGGAACCTGCTCTCGTCGCCCTGATCGGCGCATCGATCCTCCTCTTCTGGAGCCGGCAGTCCCCGGAGGAGATCTTTGAGAAGATCGAGTGGCCGGCGCTCTTCTTCTTCGGCGGGCTCTTCGTCGTCGTCGGCGCTCTCGTCGAGACCGGCGTCATCGCGAGCGTCGCCGGGTTCGTGGTCGAGCACGTCCACTCGACGGGGGAGGCCATCCTGATCATCGCCTGGTTCGCGGCGTTTGCTTCAGCCATCGTGGACAACATCCCCCTCACCGCCACCCTGATCCCCCTGATCCAGGGTATGAGCGGGTCGATGGATGTCTACCCGCTCTGGTGGGCGCTCTCGCTCGGTGCATGCCTCGGCGGGAACGGCACGGTTATCGGTGCGTCGGCAAACGTCGTCGTGCTCGGGATAGCGGCAAGGAACGAGATTACCATCTCGTTCGTGGAGTTCCTGAAGATCGGGATGCTCGTCCTCCTGGTCACGGTCGCGATCGGCAGCGCCTTCCTCTGGCTCAACTTCGTCGTCCTGTGAGCCGGTCTCACCAGGTCTTCGGGAGCCTGGACTCCAGGCTCCCGCGGGCCGCCTCGACCTCCTGGAGCCGGCCGACGACCCACTTATACGCGGTCGCGGCCGCCTCCCGGACCGAGCCGCTCGGGTCCTCGCTTCGCATCCGTAGAAGTGGTTCCTTTGCCTTCGGGTCGGCGATCGTCCCGAGGGAGAGGGCCGCTTCGACCCGGACAAACTCGTCGGGATCCTGGAGGGCCCGTATCAGCCCGTCGACGTCCCGGTTGTCGCGCATAGTGTCGATCTCATCAATGGTTGCCATGGTAACCTCCTGATCGCTCTTCCCGTAGGCGTCCCGGCGGTATATATGCCTTGCCGGGGGATCGCGGATCTCTGCGGGGGATTGATTCCAGGCCGGGGCGCAGAGTCTCGCCGGCCCGGGTAAAACCCGCAATCTTTTTCCAGCGAAACCATTCAGGCGTCGTATAGAACCCCCGCCAGCGAAAGCAGTTGCAAAGACCGGCTCTTTTTGCAACATCCCCGTCGACATCCTCCGGGGCCTCGTCATCACGCTCATGATCATGGCAAACCTCACTCCGGCGCTCTTCCTGCCGCCAGCGCCGGGCTGGTACCGCTTCCTCTCCTCCCTTGCTGCCCCGCTCTTCATCGGTCTTGCCGGAATGATGGTTGCCCTCTCCCGAACCGGCAAGGGGAGGTCCCTCGTGCATATCGCCACGAGGGGCGGGCTCGTGATCCTTGTCGGGACGTTCCTTCACCTGCTGGTATTCGACTGCGTCCCGTTCCTCGACATGGACGTCCTCTACCTTATCGGCCTTTCGCTCCCGTCGCCTACCTCTCTACCTCGGCCTCCCGGAGCGGAAACGCTGGGCCGTCATCGTCGCTATCCTCTGCATAATACCTCTCCTCCACCCCGGGTTCGGCTATCCTGAGGAGGCTATCAATCCTCCCGGCGTCTCGCTCGTTCCCTTCTTCGTCTCGGGCGACCCCGGCCGCTGCCGACGTCTCGGTCGACGACTTCGACGCGCTCTTCATACCGGGCCTGGCTTGTGGACGGCTGGTTCCCGGTCTTCCCCTGGCTTGCCGTCGCCCTCTTCAGCACCGAGATAGGGATGCATCGCTGGAGAAACCGAACTCTGCCGCAGTTCCGGTTCCGGGAGGAGGGACTTTACGGCTATTGGCCCGCGCTCGCCGGGGCCTCTCTCTGGGCACTCTTCCTCGGTGCGCAGTATATCCGTGGAGGTCTTCTATCCCCCGACCATCGGCCTCCTGATGCTCTCCGCCGGTCTCATCCCCCTGGCATTGACGACTCTTGATCATCTCCACGGACAGTTCACGCTCATGGATCCCCTGCGGGCGGCCGGAGAGTGCTCTCTGGTCATCTATCTCGTCCACTATGCCATCATCGTAAAAATGGTCGAACCTCTCCAGGGCCGGTTGCCGTTCCCGGCGTACATGGCGACGTTCCTGGTTCTCTTTGCCGGCATGATCCTTCTTGCGTACCTCCTCCGGCACGTCAGAGCATCCTGGCGCGGACAGCCCTTCCTTGTCCGGTTCCTGATCGGGAGTTAACCCGATCTCATATCGTTGCGGTGCCGCCCGGTCCCCTGGCTACGTCTCGCGGGGGAGCCTCTCCGCCGTTCTTCGGTCCGCGATCCTCGCCACAACCTGGGTGTGAGCGACGGATGCGGCCCGCCGGACGCCCATATCCGGGTCCGAGAACTTCAGCCGCTCCAGCGGCTCGAGCGCCCGCTCGTCGCCGACGGTGCCGAGGGCTTCGACCGCCGTCAGCCGCACGATATCCTCCTGGTCCGATAACGCTTCTATCAGCCCGTCGATCGCCCGCTTCCGCCGCATGGTTTCGATATCCTTCCTCTGCGTCACCATCCTCCTCCGGTTAGCCTATGCAACGCATCTATGGGCTGCCGTGTTAAGAACGTTGTGGGGGACGGCCGGCGGCAGGTTTTCTCTATCGAGAGGGGAGCGGGAATCTCCCCGGGCTCCCGGGAAAAAGGTTTAGTACACCGTGAGGTAGCGGTCGAGTTCCCAGGGGTGGACCGCCGTCCGGTAGGCGTCCCACTCGGCCTGTGCGACGCTCGTGAGCGCCTCGACGACGTGGGAACCGAGCGCCCGGCAGATGAGGTCGTCGGCGAGCAGGGCCCGGTGGGCCTCGGCAAGGTCGGCGGGCAGGGTCGCGATCCCGTCGTGGTCACGTTCGGCGGCCGTCATGTGGTAGATGTTGCCGTTGGCACCTGCCGGAGGCTCGATCTTCTCCCGGACGCCTTCCATCCCGGCGGCGAGCATCGCGGTGAAGGCGAGGTAGGGGTTGCAGGTCGGGTCGGGGCTGCGGAACTCGACCCGGGTGCTGTTGCCCCGGGGCGCCGGGACCCGGACGAGGGCCGACCGGTTGCTCGCGCTCCAGCTGATGTAGCAGGGGGCCTCGTAACCGGGGACGAGCCGCTTGTAGGAGTTGATCGTCGGGTTTGCGACCCGGGTGATGGCCTTTGCGTGGCGGAGCAGCCCGCCGATGAAGTGCATGCAGGTCTCCGAGAGCTGGAGGGGTGCGTCCGGGTCAAAGAACGCATTTTGCCCGTCTTTTCCGAGCGAGCAGTTGATGTGCATCCCGCTCCCATTGATGCCGTAGATCGGCTTTGCCATGAACGAGGCGTGCAGGCCGCGCATCAGCGCCATCGTCTTGACCGCGAACTTGAAGGTGATGACGCTGTCGGCGGTGTGGAGGGCGTCGCTGTACTTGAAGTCGATCTCGTGCTGGCTCTCGGCGACCTCGTGGTGGGACGCCTCGATCTCGAACCCCATCTCCGTGAGGGCAATGATGATCTCGCGCCGGACGTCCTCGGCAAGGTCGGTGGGGGCGAGGTCGAAGTAGCCGCCGACGTCCTGGAACTGCGTCGTCGGCCGGCCGTCGAGCATCCGGAAGAGGAAGAACTCCAGTTCCGGCCCGGTGTTGAAGACGTAGCCGTCCTTTGCGGCGTCCTCCATTGCCCGCCGGAGGATGTAGCGCGGGTCGCCCTCGAACGGCTTCCCGTCCGGTTTGCAGACGTCGCAGATGAACCGGGCAACCCTGTTCTCCCGGGGCCTCCAGGGCAGGAGGGTGTAGGTGGAGAGGTCGGGTTTGAGGATCATGTCGGACTCCTCGATCCGGACAAACCCCTCGATCGACGATCCATCAAACCCGATGCCATCAGTGAGTGCTTTCCCGACCTGCTTGGCCGGGATAGCGACGTTCTTCGGCATGCCGAGGAGGTCGGTGAACTGCAGCCGAAGGAATCGGACGTTGTCCTGTTCGATCCGCTCGAGCATCGCCGAGATGTTGTCTGGTGTCATTTGGAAGGAAGTTTCCTTCCAATGGTATTTATAGTTGGCGGATCCATAGTGATCAGAGCGTTCCCCTACCACCCCGGACCATCGAGGGTACGGGAGGGGGGCGGGTCGAGCGTGATGGAAATGTGCGGCATAATTGGCGTAATGGATAGAACGCGCCGGACGATGGACGGTTCCGGGGTCCGAGAGGCCCTCACCATGATGAACGAGCGCGGCAGCGGCGAGGGGGCGGGGTATGCCGCCTACGGCATCTACCCCGACTACAGCGACTGCTATGCCCTCCATGTCTTCTTCGACAACCCCCGCGAGAGTAAGCCGGTCCTCGACGCGGCGCTTGCACAGTGGGGGACGGTCGAGCACGACGAGGCGATCCCCACCCGCGACCAGCCGCATCTCCGGGCGGTCCACACCCCCTGGCGCTACTTCTTCAGGCCGGACCCCTCCCTCGCGGTCCCCGGTAGCGCGACGCCGGAGGACGAGATCGTCAGCGCTCTCGTGATGCGGGTCAACGCCGCCCGCCAGGGCGCCCTTATCTTCTCCTCCGGCAAGAACGTCGGCGTCTTCAAGGCAGGGGGCTGGCCGGAGGACGTGGCGGACTTCTACCGGATAGAGGACTACGAGGGCTACCTCTGGCTCGCGCACAACCGCTACCCGACGAACACTCCCGGCTGGTGGGGCGGGGCGCATCCGTTCAACCTTCTCGACTGGAGCGTCGTCCACAACGGCGAGATCACGTCCTACGGGACCAACCGGCGCTACATCGAGAGCTTCGGCTACACCTGCACGATGTATACCGACACGGAGGTCGTTGCCTACCTGATCGACCTCCTGGTGCGGCGGCACGAACTTGACGTCGACCTCGCCGTCCGGGCGCTCGCCCCTCCCTTCTGGGCGGAGATCGACCGGATGAGCGGGGCGGAGCGGGAGTGGAACTCCGCTCTGCGGCTCGCCTACGCGCCGGCGATGATGAACGGTCCGTTCGCCATCGTGGCTGCAAACCACGAGATGATGGTCGGGTTCACCGACCGGACCAAACTCCGGCCGATGGTCGTCGGCGAGTGCGGGGACCGGCTCTACATCTCAAGCGAGGAGGCGGCAATCCGGGCGATGGAACCCTGTGTCGAGTCGATCACGATGCCGGCCGCTGGCGAGCCGGTGATCGGGAGGGTTGTCGCATGATGATCGGAAGTCTCCCTCCCCGCTACCGGATCAGCATCGACCCCGTCCGGTGCATGGAGTGCGGGCGGTGCATCGAGAACTGCTCCTACGGCGTCTACCGGCGGGACGGCGACCGGATCCTGGTCAACTCCCGGAACTGCACCGCCTGCCACCGCTGCATCGCCTGCTGCCCCCGCGACGCGATCCTGCTCGAGGAGCAGCCCTGCGACTACCGGAGCCACCCACTCTGGACCCGCGACACCCGGGAGATGATCTACAACCAGGCCCGGAGCGGAAAGATCGTCCTCGCCGGGATGGGCAACGCGCTCGACTACCCGGTCATCTTCGACCGCCTGGTCCTGGACGCCTGCCAGGTCACGAACCCCAGCCTCGACCCGCTCCGCGAGCCGATAGAACTGGTGACCCATCTCGGCAAGAAGCCGGCGAGGCTCGACCTCCGGCGGCGGGAGAACGGCGACGTCGAACTCCGGACCCGGCTCACCCCGAACCTTCGCCTCGAGACCCCGATCATGATCGGGCACATGAGTTACGGGGCGATCAGCCTCAACGCCCAGGTGGCCATGGCCCGGGCGGCAAAAGAGGCAGGGACGTTCATGGGGACCGGGGAAGGCGGCCTGCATTCGGCGATCTACCCCTACCAGGACCGGATGATCGTCCAGGTTGCTTCCGGGCGGTTCGGCGTGAACATCGATTACCTGGAGCGCGGGGCCGCGATCGAGATCAAGATCGGCCAGGGCGCAAAGCCCGGCATCGGCGGGCACCTCCCCGGCGAGAAGGTCTGCGAGGGGATCTCCCGGACGAGGATGATCCCGGAGGGGAGCGATGCGATCAGCCCCGCGCCGCACCACGACATCTACAGCATTGAGGATCTCGCCCAGCTCGTCCGGGGCCTCAAGGAGGCGACGGAGTGGAAGAAACCGGTCTTCGTGAAGATCGCCGCCGTCCACAACGCGGCCGCGATCGCCGCCGGGATTGCGCGGTCTCCTGCGGATGCGGTCGTCATCGACGGGTTCCGGGGCGGGACGGGCGCGGCGCCGAAGGTCTTCCGCGACCACGTGGGGATCCCGGTCGAGGCGGCGGTCGCGAGCGTGGACCAGAAGCTCCGCGACCAGGGGATCCGGAACGACATCTCGGTCATCGCGAGCGGCGGGATACGGGGGAGCGCCGATGTTGCGAAGGCGATCGCCCTCGGCGCGGACGCGGTCTACATCGGCACCGCGGCGCTCGTCGCGATGGGCTGCCGGGTCTGCGGGAACTGCTACCGGGGCCTCTGCCCCTGGGGGATCGCCACCCAGCGCCCGGACCTCGTCGCGCGTCTGAATCCCGACGAGGCCTCGGGGCACGTCGCGAACCTGATCCACGCCTGGACGCTCGAACTCTCCGAACTGCTGGGTGCGGCCGGGATCAACAGCATCGAGAGCATGCGGGGCAACCGCGACCGGCTCAGGGGCTACATGCTCGACGAGGGCCTGCTGCAGGTCCTCGACGTCAAAACAGTGGGGGCGTAAAGCCGCCCCCTCTCACGACGTCGCGACGTCGACGCACTCTCTCCTCGTCCCGATCTGGGCGAGCGCGCCGCACATCCCCGGAACGTAGGCGAGGGCCTTGCCGGAGTCGACCATAATCGAACTGAACTCGTCCATCCGGGGCGAGACGACCATGCAGGTGTCCGGGATGACCCGGGCGCCGCTCCTCTCGATCGCGGCGACGAGGTCGGGGTTTGTCGTCGCAACCCCGCGGGCCACGAAGATGTAGAAGGGTCTGGTCGTCGTCTTTCCTTTGAGGAGTTCCGCGAGCTCCCGGAGTTCGTCCGCCGAGCAGTGCGGGCAGCCGACCGCGACCGCCTCGACCTCTTTCACCGCAAAGAGGACCTCGACCTCGTCCCCGCTCACCGTCACCCGGTCGAGGCCATCGGTCGGGAACGAGAACACCCGCGCTTCGGGGGTGATCTTCTCGACGTGGAAGAGCGCGACCGCCCCCGTCGCCGCCATTGCGGCGCCGAGCGCTTTCAGGCTGTCGCGGCCGGGCCGGATACCCTCAAAGATCGGGATCCGGTTCCCCACCTTTTTGCCCGCGACATACCCGATCGCGCCCCAGTGATCGGCGTGAAGGCCCTCCCCGCCCTCGACCTCGACGACGACCTGGGGCTGCCGGTTCTCGACGATATGGAGGCCGTAATAGGGTGTCTTTCCGATGATCGCCGCTGCGAGCGCACTCGGCCCGCCTTCCCGGTTCGTCCGGGCGCCGAGGACCGAGTTTGCGTAGGCGACTGCCGAGGACTCCGACCAGGCCAGGTGCTCCCCGTACTCCGTGATCCTGAGGTAGTAGGGGGTGCAGGTGCACTCGAGTTTGATCCCGAGCCGCCGGTAGGCCTCGATGACCTCCGTCTGATGACCGGCGAATTCCTCGGCGATCCCGAACTCCTGCCACCCCTCCCGCGGCATGCCGATGGGGTTCAAGACCGTCGGGACCGCCACACGGGCATCGAGGCTCCGGAGCCAGGATAGTCCCCATCTGCCGATGGTCTTGTAGGACGCACCGCTCACCTGGGCGCTCGCGATCGGGACGAGTTTCTCGGCCCCGTAGACATTTCCGAGCGCGACCAGGATCTCCATCATCTTCTGGCGTGTCTCGCCGAACTCGCCGGCGAGCACCTTTTCATCATCGTTATCGAGATACATGGTCTACGGCCACTCCGCTCTCCTGAATTCGTCCTCTTTCCCCATAACCATCGTGGCGTCGACCCCGACCTTGACGTTCGTCCCGTCCCCGAGGCGGGTCGGGTCGAGCGACGAGCCCCGGACACCGGTGATGACCATGATGTCGGTATCGCCCCGGACCCGGGTCGCGATCGCGTACTCGACGTCGTGGGGGTCGCGGATATCGATGTCCTCATCGACCACCACGATATGCTTTAAGGATGTGTGGGCGGCGAACGCCGCCATGATGGCGTTCTTCGCGTCGCCCTGGGTGTTCTTCCGGACCTGGACGACCGCGTGGAGGTAGCCCGCGCCGCCCTTCGTGAGGAGGACGTCTCTCACCGTCGTCACCTCGCCGACGGCCCGGTAGATCTTCGGCTCGTAGGGGGCGCCCATCAGGAGTTTGTGCTCGTCGCCGGCGGGGAGGATGCCGTGGTAGATCGGGTCCTCCTTGCAGTACATCTTCGTGAACTCGATGACGTGCTGCTGCCGGATGGGATCGTAGGTCCCCGTTATGTCGACGAACGGGCCTTCGGCCGCTTTCTCCGCGGTGATGTAGCCTTCGAGCACGATCTCGGCGTCGGGGACCCTGACGCCGTTCTCGCATTCGCGGACGGCGAGCTCCCCGCCCATCAGCTCCGCTGCGTAGGCGAGCTCCTTCCCCTCCGGGACGCGGGTGCAGGCCGCGAACGTCACGAGGGGATGGGTTCCGATCGTGACCGCGACGGGGAGCTTCTCGCCCCGGGCCAGGGCTGCTTTCAGCAGCGTATGGGTGTGCCTCCCCTCCACCAGGCGGGCGACGACTCGCCGGTCGTCGAGGACCATCATCCGGTGGATGGAAGCGTTCTCGACGCCGCCGTAGCGGGAGAAGACGATCCCGGCCGTGAGGTAGCGGCCGGCGTCCTCCGGGAAGTGCTTCAGGATCGGGAGGCGGGAGAGGTCGGCGGCAACGCCGCCCTCCAGTCGCCCCGCGTCCGTGACGCGGCCGTTGTAGGTCATGGCGGCCAGATGTGGCACCAGCTCCCGCTCGCCGACGCCGAGCGCCGCGGCAAGCGAACGGCGGTCGGCGATGAGGTTCATCACCGCCCGGTGCCCGTCGAGGTCGTGGAAGAAGAGGATCTTATCGGTCCGGCTCGCCATGCGGGGAGCCTCATACACGGTCGAGCAGGGGGTCTCGATCTCTTCGACCCTGCCCTGGTTTCGCATCAGTTTAATGAATTCGCGCAATTCTCATCCGCTCCATCGGGTGCCGAGGCTGTGCTCCACCTTCATGTGGTCGAGCACGCGGGCCACTACCATATCGACCAGGTCGTCGATGGTCTTCGGGTGCTGGTAGAAGGGGGGGCTTGCGACCATCACGGTCGCGCCGGCCTCGTCGGCAGCAAGCATATTCTTTAAGTGGATCCGGGAGAGCGGCATCTCTCTGAGGAGGAGGAGGAGGGGCCGCCGCTCCTTGAGGCAGACGTCCGCCGCCCGGCCGATCAGGTTGTCGGCGAGGCCGTTACTGACGGCGGCAAGCGTCTTCATGCTGCAGGGGACGATCGCCATCCCGTCGTAACGGAACGAGCCGCTCGCGATGTCGGCAGCGAGGTTGCTGTTCTCGGCGTATATGGCGTCGAATCCTCCGAGGTTTACATCCTCGATCCCGGCGATCTGCCGGGCGGTGTCGGAGATGACGATATGCACCGTTGCCTCTTCACAGAGCACCTCGAGCAGGCGGCGGGCGTAGATGACCCCGCTTGCCCCGGTGACCCCGACGACGAACTCCTTTGTCATGTGCTCCTCAACTGTTATGCAACTACGAGTTTATCCTGCTTTGTCGGTCGCTTCACCCGGAGGACCTCCATCGCCGCCTGCTCCACGGTGTTGCGGTGCTCCTGTGTCGTGTAGACGCCGAGCCGCCACTGCTGCCGCCGGGTGTCGTTCATGGTGTTGATGAGGGGCGAGACCTCCTCGAGGTCCAGCATCGTGTGGCTGTGCCGGACCCGGACCTCCATCGAGAGCGCCCGCGGGAGCGGGGGGATGTCGACGAGGACTTCATCTTCCGCGATTCCCGCGGTCTCGGCGATGGCCCGGGCGATCTCCCGCTCCCGTGCGGGGCCGGGGTCCTGCCGGAAGGCGGCGGCGTTCACCCGGTCTTCGCCGACGTAGAGCGCCCGCTTGTAGAGGTCGCGGTAGTAGACCCGGCGGGCGAGGTCGCGGGTGATCGGGTGGGGGGAGCGTTTCAGCCGCTCCATGCAGGCCGCGTCGTCCATCCGGGCAAACTCCTCTGCATCGGCGCCGGGGACGTTCAGCACCTCCTCGCGAAGGGCGTGGACGAACATGCTCGTCGCGATCCTGCTCACGTGGTGGAAGTAGACCGCGGGGCGCATCAGGGTCCGGGCGATGAGGAGCGACTCGGCGGCGTTGATCCCACCTTCGTAGAGCGCGACACCGGAGTCGGTGAGGATGGTCGACCGGATCAGCCGGTGGGCGTCGACCGTCCCGTAGGGAACACCGGTGTAGTGGGCGTCCCGCATCAGGTAGTCCATCCGGTCGACGTCGAGGCTCCCGTGGATGATGCTCGCGAGCCGGTGTTCTCCTGAGACGGCGGCGCAGACCTCGGCGGGGTCGATTCCCTCCGCCTCGAGGACGGCGGCGATCGTTCCTTCCCCGACGAGGCAGTCGATCTGGTGGTGGCTCCGCCCGGTGAACTCCTCCATCACCGGCTCGGTGACGTGGGAGAAGGGGCCGTGGCCGATGTCGTGGAGGAGGGCGGCGGTGGTGACGAGTTTCGTCTCCCCGTCGTCAAGGCCGAGCTCCCGGCACATCAGGCCCGCGAGGTGCATCGTCCCGAGCGAGTGCTCGAACCGGGTATGGTTTGCGCCGGGGTAGACGAGGTTCGCGAAGCCGAGCTGGGAGACGTGGCGGAGCCGCTGCAGTTCCTCCGAGTCCAGCAGCCGGAGCGCCGTCGCATCAGCCTCGACGTAGCCGTGCACCGGATCCTTGATGATCTTCATCCGTTCAATAAAGAATCTTTGGAGAGAAGTGATAAAGGTATTTGAGAGTGCGCGGGGTGGGAAATTGTGGCGTTCGTGCGGGTTCCCGGTTCTTCTATGGGGTCTGTGGTCCTCGTGCGGCGGGCTGGGACGTTCCGGCAGCGAAGGGCCGGGCATATCGATTTTTGGGTGAATCTACGCGGACAGCTCGGGAAATGATCAAAAACGCCTGTGAGTTCGCTGACGATGCCGGGTATATATCAGAATCCATAGATCTCAGCGAGGCTGCGCTCGCAGAAGCGCCTTGCCGGTTTGTATATCTGCTCGATACTTTTGAAGAAATCTATGTCCCACCCATGCTCGTTTTGTGCAATCCGCCCCTTGAAGACGCCTCCTGCGATTTCTTCCAATCCCTCTTCAATATAAACGGCAGCGGGCTGATCTTCCTTTATGCCGTGTTGCATTAACGTGCTTAGACGCTGGAACTCCATCGAGACCGACTGGATCAGGTAATGCTCATCCTAGTATCCTTTATAGGTCCGTCTTCGGTCCCGGGATCCAGTCTGCCATAGTAATCTTCAGAGATCCTGGCGTTCAGGTAGCCGTATGCCCGCAGGTAATCTCTCAGTGCAAGAAGGTCCCTCTTCCGTGACTGCTGGAATGAGCCATATATTGCGATATTGGTATTTTCCTTGAAATACCTGTATAGTTGAACCCGGCCTGCAATTTCGCTGGGTATCGGGTCTCTATGGCTCATTTGACAGGTTTTCGTCTGTGGGATACATAACGATTGAAGTTGCAGAAGTGCAACTGATGATCCGGGAAAGATTGATATAAGTTACAATAATAGAACTATTCACTATGGAGGTGTCGGCATGGACCGGACAGTTGTAGAGGCTCACTTAAACCGGGTGCCCGTTGAGGTTCGTGAGTCCGTGATGGAACTCTCGTCGGATGCCAGATGGGCTGTATACATAGCGCTTGCACTCGGGGAGGAGATGTACTTCAACGAACTCAAGGATACCTTCGGGGCGAATCCTAGCGAGATGGACCGTATCCTGAAGTCTCTGGTTGACGGGGGCCTCATCGCGAAGAAGGTGAGGAGGCTGGAGGACGTCGGCGATCGGAGGAAGGTGTATTACACATCGACAGACTATGGAAAAAGGATGCTAAACGCCCTGTGCGGCGTGGTGCTTCCTCCCGAGAGCCTGGTCGGGCAGTATAAGCCCACTTCGAGCGATAGCGGAAAGTCCTGCACCCTGCATACGGGAGCGGTAAAAGGAAGCGGTGAGACCAATCCCGAGAACTGGCGATTCGACCGGACACCTGCCGGAAGGGACGCCTTCAATACGAAACCGACACTCACCGGCGCAAAGCAGGCAGAGACCAGGGTGTGAGTTCAACATGGCTGCAGAAGACCCGGAGCAAGCGTTGAAACTTGAGATCGTGATGGACCCTGAGTTCAGGACGGTTCACATCGACGGCGCTATCGTAACGCTAAACCCGAACTTCGGCCAGCTGGCACTGACCTACGATCAGCCTGAATTCAAAATCAGTCCGAACGGGGATATTTACACGGATAAAATTCAAAAGAGGGTGATACTTGATGCACGGTTGTCGCCCGAGGCATTCAGGGCACTCGCCTGCACCATGATGGAGCATCTGCAGCAATACGACGAGTGGCTCAAGCAGCGGAAGTGAACTACCCCGCCCTTCAGGGCGGGGCTTCCTGTTTCACCCTCCCTCTATTGAGGCAGGTCCTCAGGCTCTACGGCGCTGATCCGTCACCTGCCAATACGCCGACAGGGTTCTCTCTCGTACAGCAAACAGGTTAGATCACTCTGGCAATCATTTGAATGAGATTATAGTAGTTTCCGTTTTCAGCCTTCCTCATCTTTATGTCTTCCTCGATCCCCTCCCAGTACGCGGTATGCCATTCATCCCACGCCTGGTTGCAGCAGAGCATTTCACGGATGTCAAGTATCTCAATGCCCTTTTCCCTGCTCCATAGCTCCTTCCACCAGTCAAGGGAGTGTATGGTCCTTGCCACCTCATCATTCCAGAACGGCTTCATCTCGTCAGGGACATTCTCCCCGAACTCGTACTTTATGCCGGGAATCGCCACGGCAATATAGCCGCCTTTTTTCACGAAAGGAATGAGCGACGGAAGCATCTCCTCCGTATCACCGAAATGATGGTAAGCGTCCACGCCGAACAGCAGATCAAAATATCCGTTTGCGAAAGGCAGCCCCTTAGTCGCGTCTACGGAGATCGGAACGGCCTTATCGTCAATCCCGAGAGATCGGAAACGCTCGTAGTTTTCAGTCGGCGAAATCCAGAGGTCGGCGGCGAAGACGGACGCGCCGTATTTTTTCACCAGAAACAGCGTGGATAGACCCTGCCCGCAGCCGAGGTCGAGGACTCGCATATTCTCATCGATCTTCAGGTGCGACGACAGTTCCTCTGACACCCGCATGGCGTTCGGCCCCATCATCGTGGCTTTCAGGAACTCGACATTTTCAGCGTTAGACATGAACCGGTCTGTAAATGGATACATGATATTCTTCCTTTCTCATTTTCGCCTTATATCTCTTATCAGATTTTTAATCGCTCATTTATTCCGGCTCCCGGTGCACCCGGACCCCGTAGATGGGCGCCCCCGCGGCCGGCACTGCGACGCGGACCGCCGGGAACCATGTCGGGTCGGGGAGGCAGCACTGCCCGACGGCTTTTGCGGTCATCGGGAGGCTGAGTGCCGGGACAGCGACGAAGAGACGGATTCCCGTAGATAATTGGGACCCCTAAGTCGCAAGCATCAACAACCCCCGTCCGCCCCGGTCTCACATCCCCCACGCCGCGTAGGATGAAACTGTTAACCCCCCGGACGCCCCACATAAAAGGCATTCAGCCATGATCACCTTCCTCTCGGCCGGGCCCGGGGCGCTCCCTCTCATCCGGGGCGCCCGGCAGATCCTCTACGATTCCGAGATCGCCGTGGTCGCCTCCACCGCCGGGAACTGCACGGTCTCGGGGAGCCACGTCGCTCCCGAAACTGATACGGCCGTCTACCTCTTTGCCGGCATCCTCGATACCGGCCGGTGGTGGGGGATCAAGGGGGACACCTACGCCACCCACAACTACCTCCCGAAGGTCGGGGGCGGCGAGCCCTTCCCGGTCGGCGACCGGGCCCGGGCCGTCCAGATCGCCCGGGCGGGACTTCTCTCGCAGGGGATGAGCCTCACGGAGGCGGTCGGGGTCCAGTGCCGGGCGCTCAACATCGGGGCGACCGTCCTCCCGGCGACCGACGCGGAGGCCTCCGTCCTGGTCGATACCGGGACCGAGCGCCTCCCGCTCTTCACCTACCGGACGGCCGCCGGCAGCGATACCGAGGTGCGGGAACTCATCCGCACCGGACCCGCTCGCCCTCCGGTCACGGACGAGGTGCGGGCGGCGATCGAGGAAAGCGACGCCGTGGTCATCGGCCCGGCGAACCCGGCAGCAAGCGTCCTCCCCATCCTCGACTGCGAGGGGATGCGCTCTCTCCTTTGCGATGCCTTCGTCGTCGCGGTCTCGCCGTTCCGGGGCGACGTCGCGGCTGACCAAAAGGACGCCGCCCTGATGTACGCCGCCGGCGAGAAACCGACATCGCCGGGGGTCTTCCGGCTCTATGGGGACTTCGTCGACGTCTTCGTCCAGAGCCTCCACGACCCGGACCAGGTCGCGGGCTCGCTCCGCCTCGAGACCCGCCTCCTCCACGAGCGGCAGGCCGAGTCGCTCGCCTGGGACATCATGGCGGTCATCCGGCAGACGGTTTCGTAAACCGGGTGCGGTGTACTTCCCGGCATAATTGGTAAATTACATATACGGTTGTACCAGATACGCTAATTATCAAATGATAACCTTCCTCTCGGGCGGAACCGGGACCCCGAAGCTCCTCCGCGGCATGCAGGAGTTGCTGGACGAGCGGGAGATCGCGGTCGTCGTCAACACAGCCGAGGACACGTGGCTCTCCGGCAACCACCTCTCACCCGATATCGATACGGTCATGTACCTCTTCGCGGGCATCCTCGATACCGGCCGGTGGTGGGGAATCCGTGACGATTCCTACATCACCCACGACCTCCTCGCGAGACTCGGCATCGAGGAGTTCATCGCCGTCGGGGACCAGGACCGGGCGGTCCACGTTGCGCGCGGGGAGATGCTCCGGAGCGGCGTGCGGCTCACCGAGGCGACCACGACGCTCTGCAGGAGGTTGGGGGTCAAGGCTACCATCCTCCCGATGACCGACTCTGTCGTGACGACCTACGTTCGCACCCACCGCGGAGAGATGCACTTCCAGGAGTACTGGGTGAAGCACCGGGGAGACGTGGCGATCGAGGGTGTCTTTCGGCGGTTCCGGGAGCCGCCCGTCGCGACCGCCGAGGTTATCCGGGCGATCGAGGCGAGCGATGCCGTGGTGGTCGGACCGAGCAACCCGGTCACGAGCATATCGCCGATCCTCGAGTGCGCCGGGGTGCGGGAGGCGCTCCGCAACAAGCGCGTCATCGCCGTCAGCCCCTTCATCGGCGACGCGCCGGTCAGCGGCCCGGCGGCGGCCCTGATGCGGGCCTTCGGAAAAGAGGCCTCATCCGCCGGAACCTGCAGCCTCTACGAGGACTTTGCGGATCTCTTCATCCAGGATATCCGGGACCCGGTCGGGCTTCAAGGGGCTCTCCGCCTGGATACCCTCATGGTCAACCGGGGCAAGAGTCTCGACCTCGCAAAGACCATCCTGACCTTGATCTACGGGTGCTGACCCGATCACTCTTTCTTCTGTTTCTCCCGGTAATCCTCGATCGCCGCGTGGAGGGCATCCGCCGCGAGGTTCGAGCAGTGCATCTTCTTTGGCGGCAACCCCTCGAGTTCGGTCGCCACATCGTCGCGGGTGATCTTCAGCGCCTCCTCAAGCGTCTTTCCCCTGGCCATGTCGGTCACCATGCTACTCGTGGCTATTGCCGATCCGCACCCGAACGTCCTGAACCGGATGTCCTCGATGACGTCGTCCTTGACCTTGATGAAGATCTCCATGATGTCCCCGCAGACGGGGTTGCCGACCTTGCCGTAGCCGTCCGGGTTCTCGATCACCCCGACGTTGTGCGGGTTCATGAAGTGCTCCATCACTTTCTGGCTGTAGCCGATCTGGTCTGCCATACCTCTTACCTCTCTATAACGGTGTAATAGCCCGGAGGCGTTTAACTGTTTCTCCGACTGCCCCGACGATTCGTGGCACCTCGTCCATGTTGTTTCTGCGCCCGAGCGTCGCGACCATCGACCCATGCGCCTCGGCGTGGGCGAGCCCGATGGCGAGGAGGACATGGGAGGCTTCGAGTGTCCTGGAAGTGCACGCCGACCCGGTGGCGACCGCGATCCCGAGCATGTCCATGGCGAGCTGGATGCTCTCGCCCTCGATCCGGGAGAAGCGGAAACTCGCGTGGTGCGGGAGGCGCTCTTCCGGGTGGCCGGTCAGGTAAGCCTCCTCGATACCCGTGATCCCGGCAATCAGCCGGTCCCGGATCGCGGCAAGGCGCTTGCTCTCCCCGGCCATCTCCTCCCCTGCAAGCCGGGCCGCCTCCCCCATACAGGCGATCGCAAAGACGTTCTCGGTCCCGGGCCGGAGGCCGCGCTCCTGCCCGCCCCCGACGAGGACCGGCTGGACCCGGACACCGGGGCGGATGTAGAGCGCCCCGACCCCGTCCGGTCCGCCGAGCTGGTTTCCGGAGAGGGTGAGAAGGTCGATGCCGTCACGCTCCACGTCGATCGGTATCCTCCCCGCGGCATCGGTGGCGTCTACGTGGAGGAGCCCGCCCTGTTCGTGGACGATCGCCGACACCTCCCGGATCGGCTGAATTGTCCCTATCTCATTGTTTGCGTGGTGGATCGATGTGATGACGGTCCCCGGTGTGACCGCCGCTGCGAGGGCATCGAGGTCGATCGTGCCGAAGCGGTCGACCGGAGCCAGCGTGAGGGCAAACCCGCCCTTCTGGATGTCTTTTGCCGGATTCAGGACCGATATGTGCTCGGTGGCGCTTGCAACGACTCTCTTCCCGAATTTCCGGTTCCGGAGCGCCGCTCCCCGGATAGCGATGTTGTTCGATTCGGTGGCTCCGCTCGTGAAGATGATCGAGTCCGGGGCGCTCGTGCCGACGAGCGCTGCCACCCTCTCCCGCGCCGTGGCGACGGCCTCCTGTGCCTGGAGCCCCTCCCGGTAGATCGTGGAGGGGTTGCCGGCAAAGCCGTCCGGAAACTGCCTGCAGAACCGGGCGACCCCCGGGTGGACCGGCATCGCCGCTGCGTGGTCGAGGTAGATCCGTTCCTCCATCTTCTCCAGCCTCTCAGAACGTGATGACCGCGTCAGCATCGACCGCAAGATCGTTCAACGTCAGGGCGCCGACGACCTTCCCTTCCTCGATGAAGTCCCCCCGCTCAAGCCCGAGGAGCTGGGTGCTCTGCTCGCAGATGTAGATCTTTGCCCCCGCGGCGATCGCCTGGTCCCGCATCTCCGAGAGTTTCGGGAAGTTTCCGGCCTGGATCTGCTCTGCTGCGCCTCTCTTGACGACCGTCACCCCCTTGATCATGAAGTAGATGTCGGCGTCCATGTCCATCGAACGTGCCGTCATTGCGAGAACGAACGGCGCATACAACCTCTCCGGGGTGTCGGCGCCGCTCGTCTGGATATACAGTATCCGTGCCATACATCTCAGCCCCGTTTTTGGATGGAGAAGGTGGTCTTCTCCCCCTCCCTCTCCTCGCCCAGGATTTCGTGGCCCATCCTCCGTGCCCAGACCCTGACATCCTCCTCTGTGGGCGCGTTGTCCATCTCGACCTTCAGGATGCCACCGCTGACGAGCCCGTCCATCCCCTCCTTGAGCAGGGTGATCGGCGCCTGGCAGTAGGCTCCTCTCGCGTCCACGTAGCCGTCGGCGTCCATCCGCTCACCGTGCCTCTGTCGTGGCCGCCGCTCCCTTGCGCAGGATGAGTGTGGTCACGCCCGAGGCGACGTGCTCCTCCTCGATCGTATGTCCTTTCTCACCGGCCCAGGACCTGACCGTCTCGACAAGGTCCGGTTTGTCGGTTGTCACCTGCAGGATCTGGCCTGCGTTGAGCACGTCCATCCCGGTCTCGATCGAGAGCATGGGCGACTGGCAGATGCCCACGCAGCTCACGGTCTTATCCGCATACATCATTCGTATCACCTACTTCATCTTCCGGATGCAGAACCTCATGACCCCGTCATCCTTCTCGAACTTCACGATCTCATGACCCACCCGGTCTGCCCAGCGCCGGATATCCTCCTCCGCGGCAGGATCGTCTGCCTCGACCATGAGCACCTCTCCGATGTCGAGCTTCTCGATTGCCTCTTTTGTCATCGTGATCGGCATGGGGCAGTAGAACCCGATACAGTCCACGACCGCCATGGGTTTATCTTTCAGATCCATGTCCGTTACCATCCGTTGTGGGGCGCGTGGGAACCCGGGTGCCGTGACGTGTCAACGGTACACTCCCGGTTGCACCGGATCATGCACCCTCCCTTATAAGCGTTCCTCCGGAGGTGCAGTGTTGCATAACTCTGCTTCTTCGACCCAAACAGAAAAGGTGCCGGACGTCCCTTCCGCCCCTTCATGCCAAGAAACGAA